>JASHUO010000451.1 GCA_030039975.1 Alphaproteobacteria bacterium | reverse complement strand
GCCGATCGCGCCAAGCAATGGAAGCTCGTCGATCATTCGGCGCCGCCGGCGGGCTTCGCCGCGCTGGTCGAAACCCGCGCCCGCGCGCTCGCGGCGCAAAGCGCGCGGCCCGACGGCGTCAAAGGCATCGTGCTGCCGCCGCTCGAGCGGCGCATCGACGACAAGGGCTATCACTATCGCTGGGTCGATGTTGCTTTCGACCGCGAGCGGCGCGTGGCGACGATCACGGTTGCGGGTCCTGCCGAGGGCGGCCCGGACAGCGCGGCGGCGATCGAAGCGGCCGGCGCGGCGTGGTGGCCGCTCGCCATGGCGCGCGAGCTCGACGATGCCATCCTCATGCTGCGTGTCAACGAGCTTGAGCTCGGCACGTTGCTGCTGAAGACGCGCGGCTCGGTCGCATCGGTGCTCGCGAGCGACACGGCGATGCTCGCCAACGCGTCAAACTGGTTCGTGCGCGAGACCCTGGGCTTTCTGCGCCGCACCTTGGCGCGGCTCGACGTCTCCTCGCGCAGCCTCTTCGCCATCATCGATCAGGGCTCGTGCTTCGCCGGCACCTTGCTCGAATTGGCGCTGGCCGCCGATCGCTCTTACATGCTGGCGCTCGAGCCGGGCGACAATGACGCGCCGCGCCTCGCGCTCTCGGCTGCCAATTTCGGTCTCTTCCCGATGGTGAACGCGCTTTCGCGCCTGGCGACGCGCTTCTGCGCCGAGGAAGCGCCGGTGGCGGCGCTCGCGGCAAAGCAAGGCGAGCAGCTCGCGGCCGAAGATGCTCAGGCGCTCGGCCTCGTCACCTTCGCGCCCGACGAGCTCGATTGGGAGGACGAGATCCGGCTCGCCGTCGAAGAGCGCGCCAGCCTCTCGCCCGACGCGCTCACCGGCCTCGAGGCCAATCTGCGCTTCGCCGGTCCCGAGACGATGGAGACGCGCATCTTCGGCCGACTCTCCGCTTGGCAGAACTGGATCTTCAACCGGCCTAACGCGGTCGGCGAGCAGGGCGCGCTGAAGCTGTTCGGCAGCGGCACGAAGCCGCCGTTCAAATGGGAAAGGGTCTGACATGGCGATCGACTATCAAGAGCGCATCCCGAACAACGTCGATCTCGCCGAGAATCGCACGCTGCAGCGCGCGCTCGAGCATTGGCAGCCGCATTTCCTCGATTGGTGGCGTGAGCTCGGCCCGAGCGATTTTCTTGACGCCGATATCTATCTCCGCACCGCGACCTCGGTCGACGCCAAGGGCTGGGCGAGCTACGGCACGGTGAAGATGCCGGACTATCGCTGGGGCATCTTCCTCGCCGACGCCATTCCCGACCGCCGCATCGGCTTCGGCGACGAATACGGCAAGCCGGTCTGGCAGCAGGTGCCGGGCGAGCATCGCTCGACCTTGCGCCGCCTCATCGTCACGCAAGGCGACACCGAGCCGGCTTCGGTCGAGCAGCAGCGGCTCTTGGGCCATAGCTGCCCATCGCTCTACGATCTGCGCAACCTCTTCCAGGTCAATGTCGAGGAAGGGCGCCATCTCTGGGCGATGGTCTATCTGCTGCACGCCTATTTCGGCCGCGATGGGCGCGAAGAGGCGGAGGAGCTGCTGGCGCGCCATTCCGGCGACCGCAACAAGCCGCGCATCCTCGGCACCTTCAACGAGCCGATCAGCGACTGGCTCTCCTTCTTCATGTTCACCTATTTCACCGACCGCGACGGCAAGTTCCAGCTGAAGAGCCTCGCCGAAAGCAGCTTCGATCCGCTGTCGCGCAGCTGCAATTTCATGCTGACGGAAGAGGCGCATCACATGTTCGTCGGCGAGACCGGCATTGGCCGCGTCATCCGCCGCACGCTCGAGGTGATGAAGGAGCTCGGCACCGAGGATCCGGCGGCGATCCGCGCCAAAGGCGCTATCGACCTGCCGACGATGCAGCGCTATCTCAATTTCTGGTTCAGCTCCTCGCTCGATCTCTTCGGCGCCGAGAACTCGTCGAACGCCGCCAGTTATTTCGCCACCGGCATCAAGGGCCGGCCCGACGAGGCGAACTATCCCGACCATATCTGCCGCGACGGCAGCTTCCACCTCGAGATGCCCGACGGCAAAGGCGGCGTCGCCGCCGAAGACGTGCCGATGCGCAATGCGATGAATGAGGTGACGCGCACCGCCTATATCCGGGATTGCGAGATCGGCGTGAAACGCTGGAGCCGCCTCATCGCCAAGGCCGGCTACGCCCAAGAGCTGAAGCTGCCGAGCGAGCGCTTCCGCCGCAGCATCGGCGTCTGGGCGAGCCAGCCGATCGATCCCGAAGGCTGCCTCATCCCCACGGCGGAATACCAGGCGAAGCTCGCGGGCTGGCTGCCCTCGGAAAACGATCGCAGCTTCATCAAGAGTCTGATGCACCGCGTCACCGAGCCTGGCAAAATGGCCGCCTGGATCGCGCCGCCCGAGCGCGGCATCAACAACCTGCCGGTGGAGTACGAATACGTCCATCTGCATTAAAGTCCCCTCTCCCCTTGCGGGAGAGGGAGGGGCCCGGCGCGAAGGCCGGGAGGGTGAGGGGAACCTTTGCTGTCATTCACGTGCGCTGCGCTACCCCTCACCCGGCAACGCTTCGCGTTGCCACCCTCTCCCGCAAGGGGAGAGGGAATTGGTGCGTTGATCTCCTAAGGACAGATGTCAATGGCGCTCCGTCTCGTCATCATTGGTGCCGGGCCCGCGGGCATGCGGGCGGCGGAAGTCTTGCGCCAGAAAGCGCCCGAGGCGGAGATCACCCTCATCGGTGACGAGCCCCATCCGCCTTACGACCGGCCGCCGCTGTCCAAGGGCTTCATCACCGAGGGGCTCGCGCCGGCGCGGCTCTGGCTCAAGCCCGAGAGTTTCTATGCCGAGCAGCGCATCCGCCTGAAGCTCGGCGCGCCGGCCCTCGCCATCGATCGTGCGCGCAAAGCGGTCGAGCTCGCCGGCGGCGAGCGCGTCCCTTACGACAAGCTGCTGTTGGCGACGGGCTGCCGCGGCCGCACCTTGCCGGACGCCCCGGCGGGCGCGCCGGTCCATTATCTCCGCAGCCTCGCCGATGCCGCAGCGATCCGGGCGGCGCTGCGGCCCGGACTCGAGCTGGTCTTGATCGGCGGCGGATTCATCGGGCTCGAGATCGCCGCTTCGGCGACCAAGCTCGGTGCGAAAGTGACGGTGCTGGAGATGGCGCCGCGCCTCATGAGCCGCGGCGTCCCGGCGCCGGTGAGCGATTTCGCCCGCGCGCTGCATGAGCGGCATGGCGTCGAATTCGAGCTCGAGGCGCGGCTGCTGGGCGTCGCGCGCGGTGCCGATGGCAGGCTGCTGGTCGAGACACGGCGCCGCGGCTATCCCGCCGATCTCGTCATCGCCGGCATCGGCGCCGCGCCGAACACGGCGCTGGCCGAGGCGGCGGGCCTCGCGGTCGAGGACGGCATCCGGGTCGATGCCCAGGGCCGCACCAGCGATCCCGATATCTTCGCCGCCGGCGATGCGACGCGGCACGACAATCCGCTGCTCGACCGCGCCATCCGCGTCGAATCCTGGCAGGTCGCACTGAACCAGGCGGCGGTGGTCGCCGCCGCCATGCTCGGTGCCGGCGACGCCTATGCCGAGCTGCCCTGGCTTTGGACCGACCAGTATGATTGCAACATCCAGATGCTGGGTCTGTTCGAGCCGGGGCTCGACATGATCGAGCGGCGCGATCCTGCGGGCGGCGGCTTCACGCTGCTCGGCCTCGACGCCGAAGGCCGTATCGCGGCGGCGATCACCGTCAACAGCGGCCGCGACATGGCGGTGCTGCGCCGGCTCGTCGCCCTGCGCGCGCCCCTCCCGCGCGAGCGCCTCGCCGACCCCACACAAAAACTCTCCGACCTCCTCAGAGCCGCGCGCTCGGCATAAATCCGCCTGCGGCTTTTCCTTTGGCGTAAGAACGACTTTGCAATTTGTGTCAAACCAACGCATTTCTGCCAAGTTAAGCGCGCTTTAATCGACGATCCATTACTCAGGAGAGCCTATTCGCAGCATTCGGCTTCAGGCCCGTGATGTTGAAGCACGTTGCAATCGTCTGCCCTGTCTACGAGGACTGGGAGTCGTTTGTCGCTCTGATCCGCCGGCTTGCAACCCTCTATGCCGGTGGCGGCATCGCATTCCATGTGACGGTCGTGGATGATGGGTCGCTAACACCACCGCCAGATTTGGCCGACTTGGTGCCGCCCGAAAGCTGCGTCGCTGAGGTGGAACTGCTCCAATTGGCGCTGAATCTGGGCCACCAGCGCGCCATTGCCGTGGGTCTTTGCCATCTGGCGCCCCGGACGGATCTCGATGCGACGATTGTGATGGACAGCGATGGCGAGGACCGGCCGGAGGACATCGAGTTGCTCATCGCGGAGGCGCACCGGCATCCCGGATACGCCGTGTTGGCGGGGCGCGCCGAGCGTTCGGAAGGGCCGGTCTTTAAACTGTTCTACGCGCTCTACAAGGCCCTGTTCTACCTGTTGACCGGATGTCTGATCAGCTTCGGCAATTATTCGCTGCTGCCGATGAGCGCCGTGCGGCGGCTCGCCCATATGCCGGAACTGTGGAACAATCTCGCCGCGGCCATCATGCGGTCCCGCCTCCCATACGTGGCCGTGCCGACCCAGCGTGGTTGGCGCCTTGCGGGGCGATCAAAGATGAACCTGGTCGGCCTCATCGTGCATGGCCTGAGTGCCATGTCGGTTTACACCGACATGATCTTTGTCCGCGTCCTCCTCGCCGCCAGTATCATCGGCAGCCTCGCCGTGCTTGGAATGGCGGCGGTAGCCGTGATCCGGTTTGGTACATCGCTTGCCGTCCCGGGATGGGCGACAACCGCGGTCGGCGATCTCGTGATCCTCCTGCTGCAGACGGTGGTGATCGTTGTCGCGGCCACGCTCACGGTGCTCGGCGGGCGCAGTCAGCGTCCAATCGTCCCTATTGTCGATGCCAGGACGTACGTGGCCGAACGTAAACGCTGGACGCCCACGAGATCAGCTCGCCTCACGGCCGCGGAAGTGGGTGGGACTTGAACTGTCAGTACGTCGGCTCTGAGCTTGCTCTCTTTGCGGCGGCCCGCAACTGGAAATCCTACCTCGCGAGTCGGATTGAACCGCATATCGGGAGCCGCGTTCTTGAGGTCGGCGCCGGCCTCGGCAGCAATATTCCCTACCTGTGTCACCGATCTGTCGAGCGTTGGACGGCCTTGGAGCCCGACCCGGCGCTCGCTCGCCGCATTCGCGACCGCATCAGCGCGGCCGAGCTCCCGGACCGTTGCGAGGTCATTATCGGCACCTTGGCTTCGGTGTCACCCGCCGAGCTGTTCGATACGGTTCTCTACATCGACGTCCTCGAGCATATTGCCGATGACGCAGCGGAGCTGGTCGCGGCGGCTCAGCATCTGGTGCCCGCAGGACATCTCATCGTCGTCGTGCCGGCGCATCAGTATCTTTTCAGCCCTTTTGATACGGCGATCGGACATCATCGGCGCTACGAAGCACGCAGGCTCGCGGACATCACACCGCCGAGCTGCCGGCTGATCGGCTGTTGGCTGCTCGATTCCGTCGGCTTGCTTGCGTCGCTCGGCAATCGGCTCTTCCTCAGATCTGCGACCCCGTCGGCACATCAGATTGCGGTGTGGGACAAGATACTGGTGCCGATGTCACGAACCGTGGATCGCCTGACGGGATACCGCTTTGGCAAGACCATCATGGCGGTGTGGGCGAGGAATGGCTGAGCGACGCGGTTGCGTCGTGGCCGTGGCGAAGGACATAAATATCGTAGGGTCCCACGCCATCCCCGTCGACCCGCGCGAGCTTGACATATCGCGACCAGAGCCGGGCGAAGCGCGGATCGTGTTCAAAAAATGCCAGATACTCGAAGTCGACCCCGGCGAACCTTGGATCGGGGCGCTCGTCGACGACAACGACCGTCGGCGTATCTTTGGTAAAGTCTTCCACCACCGCATCGACGGTGTAGCGCTCGATGCGCGTATAGGCGTCGGCCAAATCCTTATCCGACTTTGCTCGGACTGATCGCAGTCCCTGCTCCACCCCGGGAAGTAGCCACAGCGACGGAAAGCGCGATGTCCATCGCGCTCCGACAGTGTCCGCCAATGGAAATCCCAGCCAGACGTAGGACGAGAAGACGTAGAGAGCGCCACCGGCAATCTGCTTTCGCACGACGGGCGCCAACAACTCCGTCGTCGGGTTCACATATGTGCCCTCCGCCAGTGGCACGACCAGCATCCCGCACATGGCAAGCGCGCCGAAGGGCAGGCGCCCCC
>JASHUO010000450.1 GCA_030039975.1 Alphaproteobacteria bacterium | reverse complement strand
CGCTCATCCCCGCCAGCAGCACCGCGCCGCTCGCGAGGCCGCGGTCGTAGGTGATCATGCCGAAGCCGGAAACGAGGCCGATGCGGGCATCGCGCACGGCGGCACCGAGTGCGGCGCCCGTCAGCTGCCGCAACGCCTCGACCAGACCGAGATAGCCGCCCGCCGCTCCCGCCTGGCCGACCGAGAGCTGACCGCCGGAGGTATTGTGCGGAAAGCTGCCCTCGACGGTGAGCGTGTGGCTGCGGATGAATGCCGGGGCTTCGCCTTTGCCGCAGAAGCCGAGATCCTCGATCTGCATCATCGCGATCACGGGATAGTCGTCGTAGGTTTCGAGGAAATCCACCTGGTCGGGGCCGATCCCCGCCATGGCGTAGAGTTCGCCGACATCCAGCGCCCAGCCGCCGCGGTCTTGGATCGGGTCGTCGGGAAAGGCGTTGTGCCGTTCGATCGTGGCCAGGATCCGCGCTGCGGGCAGGTTGAGACCGCGCGCCGCATCCTCACGGCAGATGAGAAAAGCCTCGGCGCCGGCGCACGGCATGACGCAGTCGAAGAGATGGAGAGGCTCGGAGATCGGGCGCGCCGCCAGATAGTCTTCGAGCGTGAGCGGCTGCTTCATCAGCGCATGCGGAAAGCGGAGCGCGTTCTCTCGCTGCGCCACACAGATCTTGCCGAAATCCTCGCGCGTGGCGCCGTAACGCTGCATGTAGTGGCGCGTGATCAGGGCAAAGCCGGCATTGGGCCCGCCCGCGCCATAGGGATGGACGGCGTCTTGCGCGAAGCGCGAGAAGCTCGACAGCGTCTGGCGGAAGGAATCGACGTGATTGGTATCGCCGGCAACGCAGAGCACGAGCTCGGCATCGCCGCATTGCACTGCCCGCGCGGCGCGGCGCAGGCCGACGACGCCGCTGGCACCGCCGAGCGGCACCGTGTCGAGCCAGCGCGGGCTGAGGCCGAGATGCTGGGTGAGGCCGATCGCGGTGTCCGGGCCAAGCGTAAAGCTGGAGACCGAGAGGCCATCGATATCGCTGCGTTTGAGGCCGGTACGCGTCAACACCTCGCGCACCGCCCGGCCGATCCACCAATGCGCCGTGTTGGTGGAGTAGCGCCGATAGGGGATGGTGACCGGCACGGTCGCGACGACGCCGTCATAGGCGCGGCGCCGCGACCGTGCCGCTATGCCCGCCATGGTCACGGGATCCGCTTCTTCATGGCGCGGGTATCGGTGTAGGCGCCGCTCG
Organism: Alphaproteobacteria bacterium; assembly: GCA_030039975.1. GTDB lineage: Bacteria > Pseudomonadota > Alphaproteobacteria > ATCC43930 > CGMCC-115725 > DAHUYF01. Next base: position 5,311 of record JASHUO010000450.1, on the reverse strand, counting down.
CCATGACGCGCGCGACCAGCTCCTTGAGCGCGCCGCGCTGGATCTTCTGCGTCGAGGTGAGCGGCAAGCTCTCGACGAAGGCGAGATAGCCGGGCGCCTTGTAATAGGCGAGCCGTGCGAGGCACCAGGAGACAAGCTCGGCCGCGAGCTCATCGCGCTGCGCTTCATCGCGAATCGGCGCGTCCGTCACGACGCAGGCGACGACCTCGTCGCCGCGTACCGGATCGGGCGTCGCCGCGACCGCGGCCTGAAGTACGGCGGGATGCTGCTGCAACACGCTCTCGACCTCGACGGCCGATATGTTCTCGCCCGAGCGGCGGATCAGGTTCTTGCGGCGATCGACGAAATGCAGCGAGCCGTCGGCCGAGCGGCGGACGATGTCGCCGGTATGGAACCAGCCTTCGGTCCAGGCCTCGGCGGTGGCTTCGGGATCCTTCAGATATTCGCGGAAGAAGCCGAAGCGCGGGTCGGGCCCGGCATGGCGGACCAGCAGCTCGCCCGGTTCATCCTCGGCCGCCTCGGCGCCATCCGCGCGTTGGATGCGATACGCCACATCGCCGCGCGCGCGTCCGAAACAATTGGTGCCGACATGGCGCGGCTCCTCAGTGGCAGCCATGACGGCGCCGGCGCCGGTCTCGGTCATGGCCCAGGCCTCGATGAGCGGGAAACCGAAGCGTATCTCGAAGGCGGCGTGGACTCGCTGATCGACCCCCGCGCCGAAGCCGAAGCGGACGCCGTGATCGCGATCGGCCGCGCTCGCCGGCGCCGCGAGGAGGATCGGCGGCATGACGCCGAGATAGTGGACGACGCTCGCGCGCGCCGTGCGGACGCTCCGCCACCAGCTCCGGGGATGGAAGCGGTCGAGGAGGATGAGACAGCCGCCCATGGTCACCATGGCCATCGTGGAATAGGCCATGGCATTCATATGGAAGAGCGGCAGCGGCGTCAGCATGCGTTCGCCGCCCAGGCGCAGCGCGATCAGTCCACCCGCCTCGGCGTACCAGCGCCCCGCATTGAGGAAGTAAGCATTGGTCAGCACGCAGCCCTTCGGCCGGCCCGTGGTGCCGGAGGTATAAAGAAGAGCGGCCTCGGTTGCGGCGTCAGGCGGCGCCGCGAGCGGCGGCGGTGCCGGCGCAGATAAAGGCGGACCCTCCGGTCCAAAGATGGCGAGGCTGCGCTCAGCTGCGGCAGCCGCCGCGGCGAGATGGGCCTGGCGCCCCGGCAACGCCACGGCGGCGGCGATCTCGGCGTGGCCGATCAGGTATTGGAGCTCGACCGCGCGCAGATCGGGATTGATCGGCACGACGCTGGCGCCGAGCTGGTTGAGCGCGAACCAGTGCAGCAAGAAGGCCGGCCGGCTCTCGAGCAGCAGCCCGACCCGGTGGCCGCCGCCATAGCCCGCGCTCGCATATTGCGCGGCAAGTCGCTCGATCCCTGATGCGGCCTGGCAATAAGTGATCTCGCCGGCCGCGATGCCGTAGGCCGCTGCGGTTTCAGACAGCACCGCGAGGAAGGGCCGGTCGCCATGCGCGTGTGCCGCGGCGGCGAAAGCGGCGAAGACAGTGGCCGGGGGAGAAGTCATGCCCGCAGCCTCGAGTCAAGATCGTCATGGCCCGCGGCCGATGTCGGGGCGTTGACTCAAGCGGTTGTACATGAGGCTGCGTTCGACGAGCAAGTCGGGAGGCAGCTTCCATCCTGCTCGTGCTCCGGGCTCGACCCGCTGCCGGTCGCTGACTAAGGTCGTTGTAGAATGGCCACAATATTGATGCCTTTACCCAAACGCGACTTCGACCCGACGGAAACCGGTGTGCCGTGGCGCATGCTGCGCGAGCGCGGGCATCGCATCGTCTTCGCCACGCCGGACGGCAGGCCCGCGGAAGCAGATCCGATGATGGTGACGGGCAAAGGGCTGGGGGTCTTCGCGTCCTTGCTGAAGGCGGATCAGCACGGCCGCCGCTGCTACGACGAGATGGCGCTGTGCGACGGGTTTCGACAGCCGATCCGCTATGACGACATCCGTGTCGGCGATTATGACGCGCTGCTCCTGCCCGGCGGCCACGCCAAAGGCATGCGGCCCTATCTCGAATCTGAACGGTTGCAAGCGGCCGTCCTTGCTTTTTTCGCCGAGCACAAGGCGGTCGGCGCGATTTGCCACGGCGTCGTCCTGGCGGCTCGTGCGCGCACCGGCGGCGGCAAGTCCATTTTATATGGCCGCAAGACGACGAGCCTCACGAAGTTCATGGAGCTGAGCGCTTGGGCGCTGACCGCGCTTTACCTTGGCAACTACTATCGAACCTATCCGACGACAGTCGAGGACGAGGTCCGCGCTGCGCTCGCGCGTCCCGCAGATTTCATCACCGGCCCGGTCGCGTTGGTCCGCGACGGGCCAGACCGGCCCGATGCCGGCTTCACGGTTCGCGATGGCAACTATCTGTCCGCGCGCTGGCCCGGAGACGCCCACCGCTTCGCCAGCGACTTTGCCAGCATGGTCGAGCGGCCGAGCCTCTAGCGCGCCACTCATCGCCCAGCGAGCGGCGTTAGCTGGTGGGCTTTGCGATCGCCAACGCTTCGATCAGCCGCCGCGCGCCGTGATTGTGGAATCTTCCCGCGAGGATGGCCGGCGGCGTCGCAGCGGGGCCGTAGTAGGCGGCGTTCCACTCCTGCCGTGGGTTGATGGTGCCACCCTGCACCGCCGCACCGCCGAAAACGCCCTGCTGAGCGGAAAAGGCGACAAGATCGGCGCCGAGATTGGTAGTGGTCGCGCCTTGCGTGCCGCCGCCATAGGGGCCGAGCGCGATCGACACATCGCCGCCGAGGTTGACGCCGGTGCCGTTGACGATCTTGCGCAACGCGCCGTCATTCATGATCACGAACAGCACGCTCCCGCCTTCAGCACCGATCTGGAGGCCGAAAGACCCGGCGCCGGTATAGTAGAAGACGGGATCGCTCCAACCGGTGGCCGTCCGCTCCAACAACACGCCGGTGCCGCCCGAGGCACCGAAGATGAACCCGGCCCGCAGCAGATCGGGGAAGATCAGAACCCCGCGCGCGCGGGCGAGGTAGCTGTTGACCGGATCCCTTACCGGGGAGCTGCCGCTGCGGAGATTGGCCACCGCGAGCTGTGCGTGATCGATCAGCTGCTGCTGCTCGCTGATCTCTGCTTTCGCCGGCGTCTCGGGCCCCGATGATTCGCAAGCCGAGACCCCGAAGCACAGCAAAAGCAACAACACGCCGCCCCAGCGGGCTCTCCGGTATCGCATGCTCGCTCTCCTTCGCTTGGCTGATGAGAGCCCGACGGGGCCCATGAGAAGGCGCACGGTATCGGCCGCAACCGGGCCGCTCGCCGCATCGCTGTCGCTGTCAAACGCAGGTAGCGATCCCTCGCTCCGCCTGCGCCGTCATCGTTGCGGGGCGCTAGGTTGGTTCAACCGAAAGCAGCGGCCCTGCAGCCGCCGGATCTGCGGTCTTGTCAATTGATGCAATCGAAAGTGATCGTGTCTGACCAGAACCAGCCGAGTTCCTCGTGCGCGATATGTCCGGAGCGCCCGTATTGGTCGCAATATTGAGCGGCCATGACCACGGCATGATCGACATTCGAGCCGGGATAGACGAGGAACTGATGAATCGTGCCGCCGCTTTCACCGCTCCCGTTGAGCGCCGGAGCACAGCCGGCGAGGCTCAATCCACCGAGCAGCAAGGCCACACCGACGAGCCGTTTCGCGTCCACGGATCACCTCCCAATTGCCGGGTGATCTTAGCACGCACAGCCCAACCGAACACCAAGCCGGCTGTCTCGTCGAGACAGCCGGCTTTTCCGCGTCGCGCTTTCCCTGAGGAAGGCCGGCCTAAGCCGCCGCGTCGTGCGGTTTGGCGGCCGCCTGCTCCTCGGCCCCGATCTCGACAACACGGTCGACCGGGCGTCCGATCGTCTGGCGCTCCGGCGTCATCGGATCGATCTTCAGCATAGCCTCGAGCAGACGCTCCGCCTCGGCGCTGCTGTCGGCGGCGATGTCGATATCGAAATAGGTCGTGCGCGCGCAGGTCAGCCGAAACTTTCGCGGCATCGCGGGTCCCCTGGTTTTCTCGATCATGCCGGTCGCCCGTCTCCGCTCGGCGACAGCACTGCCTCAATAGTAACCTTGCCTATTGCCGAGGCAAGTTCGTCTTTGGCACATGCCGGGGCATCATTTCGCGCAGTGGGCATGCCCGATCGAAGCTGCGGGATCAGGTGTCAGGCTCGGGGCGCGTTCCCCTCAGCTTGTCCCGCCAGAAGCGGATCGGACGCACGACCCGGCGGCGATACAGGATCGGGAAGGGATTACGGCTCGGCGGCGCAGCATAAGCGCGCGCATTGTCGATGACGGCGGCGCCCATCGTGTCGAGGCCGATGAACCCCACGACATTGCTGGCGCGCGGAATGCGCCGCGAGCCGCTGACGACGATGGCGAGATTGCCGCCGCGCCGGGCCAGGCGCCCGATCACGTCGAACATCGCATCGGCTGGCCGCGCCAGCACGAAATCGGTGCGGGTGACATCGCCGAGCGTGGTGCCATGCTCGCGCGCTTGCCAGAGCTTGAAGCCGGGATCGAGACGGAGATAGCCCTTGAGCCGGGCGCCATCGGCAATCATGAGATAGAACGGCGCGCCGGTCTCTTCGAGCGAGCCGAGCGCCTCGTCGAGCGGCTCGCTCGCCTTGCGCAGCTCGAAATCCGTCGCCATCGCCTTGTCGGCATGGCGGATGCGGTAGGTGTTTGCCTGCAGCGCGTCGGGCACCTCATGCCCCTTCTTGACGAGCTTCAGGGTGTAGACGCTCTCCGGCAGCACCGCGCGGCGCACCGCGAGCGCCAAGGTCACGCCCAGGATCATCGGCACGATGACGTTGTAATCGCGGGTGAGCTCGAACACCATGACGATGGCGGTGATGGCGGCTCCGGTGGTGCCGCCGAGCATGCCGGCCATCCCGACGATGCAGAAATCCGTGACATCGACCTCGAGGCCCGGCGCCACCAGGTTCGTCGCCGTGCCGACGACACCGCCCAGCGCCGCGCCCAGCACCATCGATGCCGAGAACACACCGCCGCTGCCGCCCGAACCTAGGGTGATCGTCGTCGCCAGCGCTTTGGCCACAAACAGCAGCGCGAAGAAGCCCAAGGTGGCGACGTCGCCGCGCAGCATGTCCTGCAGCGCCGCATAGCTCGGCCCTTCGACATAGTAATAGCCGGTGAGCATCATCATGCCGTAGGCGAGCAAGCCCACCATCAGCATGCCGATGATGTGCTGGAGGTAAGGGTTGGGCGAGATGCGCGCGAAT
>JASHUO010000449.1 GCA_030039975.1 Alphaproteobacteria bacterium | reverse complement strand
GACGGTCGAGATGGTGCGTGGCCTCGGCTACGAGGTGCTGACCGCCGGCGATGCGATCGACGCGCTTGCCATGCTGCGGCGCGAAGCGTCAATCGACGTGCTGTTCTCCGACATCGTCATGCCGCGCGGCATGAACGGCGTGGAGCTGGCGCGCGAGGCGCGCAAGCTGCGACCGGAGCTGCGCGTCCTCCTGTCCTCAGGCTACGCCAATGCGGTGCTCGCCGCCGAGCACGGGCTCACGCCCGATTTTTCTTTCATCGGCAAGCCCTATCGCTGGCCCGATCTCGCGGAGAAGCTGCGCGGCGGCCGCGTGCACTGACGCGTATCGGCTCAAAGTCGGCAACTAGCGCCGGTAGGGATAGCAGCGCGCGCGGTTGAGATCGACGCCGAAGTGATCGGCGAGCGCTCGGATCTGTTCGCCGTAATCGGCAAAGGGATCGCCATTGTCGAAACCGACGATGATGGGGCGGAAGCTGCGGTCCTCCTTGCCGCCCGGCGGCAGCATAGCGGTGACGAGCGGCTTTCCCTCGTCGTCACGCAATGTCACGAACAGCGGCATGACCCGCTGAACATGCGCCTTGAGGCCGATCTCCTGCTCGATGAAGTGGCGCGAGGGCGGGGCGAAACTCTGCTCCGCCTTGGCCTTTTCCTGGCGAAAAAATTTTTCGACCGCATGGTGCATGGCCTGGGACTCATACGCCGCCTCGGCTTCGGTTTCGAGACGGAACCAGGTCATGCCGCCCGGAGCGTCACAAACGTAGCGCATGCTTCCTCCGCCGGTTTTCCCTACAACTGGGCGTTCGGTCCGGCCGCGACAAGCGTCGGGAGGCGAAGATGGGAGAATTCGATTTCAGCGGTCGGACGGTGCTCGTCGTCGGCGGCTCCAGCGGCATCGGCAACGGCATTGCGCAGGCGTTTGCCGCCCGCGGCGCCGAAGTCCATGTCTGGGGCACTCGCCCCGGCGCCGGTGATTACGCCGCCGCCGAAGGCTCCGATCTAACGGGACTCCACTACGTCAGGCTCGACGTTGCCGATGCTGCCGCCATCGACCGCTATCGCCCTCCCTTCTCTCGTCTCGACGTGCTCGTGCTGGCGCAAGGTATCGTCATCTACAAGCGCGGCGAATTCAAGACCGAGGCGTTTCGTCGCGTGGTCGAGGTCAATCTCACCAGCCTGATGAGTTGCGCCGCCAAGTTCCACCACATGCTCGCCGCGACCAAGGGCGCGCTGATCATCATCAGCTCGACCGCGGCATTCCACGCGACGCGCGGCAATCCTGCCTATAACGCGTCGAAGAGCGGCGCCGTCGGGCTGACGCGCAGCCTCGCCCAGGCCTGGGCGGCCGACGGCATCCGCGTCAACGGCATCGCGCCGGGGCTGGTCGCAACCAAGCTCACCACCGTGACGACCGATGATCCGCAGCGGCTCGCCGGGGCGCTCGAGCGCATCCCGCTCGGCCGGCTCGGTACACCGTCGGATATCGCGGGTGCGGCGCTCTTTCTCGCGTCGCCCCTGGCCGGCTATATCGTGGGACAGACGCTTGTCGTCGATGGCGGGCTCGTTCTCTAATGGGGCGAAGCCGAAGCAATAGGGGAGGGGCAAGATCATGAGCGACCGGGCGGTATTGAGCGAGACCAGCGGCGAGTTTCTGACGCTGCACGAATTCGTCAAAGCGGCGAAGATCCGGCTGACCCCCAACATCTGGGACTATCTCATCGGCGGCGCTGACAGCGAGACGACCGTGAAGCGCAACCGCCAGGCGCTGGATTCACTGGCGTTCCGCCCGCGTGTGTTGCGCGATGTCTCGACGATCGACTGCACCGGCACGCTGCTCGGCCGCAAGCTGCGCATTCCGGTGCTGCTGGCGCCGGTGGGGTCGCTCGAATCCTTCGATCCCGGTGGCGCGGCGGTCGCGGCCCGGGCGGCGGGCGCCTTCGGCGTGCCGATCATGGTGAGTTCGGTGACGCAGCCGGGCCTCGAAGCGACGGCGCAGGCAACGCAAGGGCCCAAGATCTTTCAGCTCTATGTCCGCGGCGACGACGCATGGACCGACGATTTCGTGCGTCGCGCGCGCGATGCCGGCTATGACGCCTTCTGCTTCACCGTCGACACCGCGGTCTACAGCCGGCGCGAGCGCGACATCGCCAAGCGCTACGTCAAGCCATGGCGAGCGCGCGCGACGGGCCACTCCTTCCAGGCCGGGCTCAATTGGGACCACATCAAGCGATTCAAGGACAAGCACGACCTGCCGCTGATCCTCAAAGGCATCGCCACCGCCGAGGATGCCGAGCTCGCCGTGAAGCACGGCGCCGCCGCGGTTTATGTCTCGAACCATGGCGGACGCCAGCTCGATCATGGCCGCGGCACCACCGACATCCTGCCCGAGATCGTCGAAGCAGTGCACGGCCGCGCCGAGATCATCATCGATGGCGGTTTCAGCCGCGGCACCGACGTGTTGAAGGCGCTGGCGCTCGGCGCTCAGGCGGTGTCGCTGGGGCGGCTCTATTGCTACGGTCTCGCCGCCGCTGGTGAGGCGGGCGTGTTCCGCGTGCTCGAGCTGCTCGAGACCGAGATCGCCACCAGCCTCGGGCTGCTCGGCGTTCCGCGTCTCGCCGCGCTGGATCGGTCCTGCCTCCATCCCGCGATGCCGGTCGCAGCGCCGCATGTGCACAGCGCCTTCCCGCTGCTCAATCTCGCCGATGAGGGCTATGGCGGCCGCTGAGCGGCAGCGATCGCACTTCTTTGGCGACGCGCCGGACGCCGACCGCTCACGCCTCGATGTCGACGATGCTTCCCGGCGCGTAGGGTTTGTCGGCGCTTGGCGCTTCCGGCGCGGCGGCGCTCACCGCGGCGGCAGAAGGCGGATTTGTGGGCGCCGGCGCCGACAACCGGCTAGACCCAGCACCACCGCGATTGCCCCGGCTCTTGTACCCGGCCTGTGCCGGCTGGTCGGAACTTGCCTTCGCCCCGAGCGACTGGTCGAAGGCCATGGGCGCCTTGGTGGAGGCGAGCTGCAGATCGTTTCTCGCGGTTGTCGGTGGCGGCGCGGGCGGGGGCAGCGGAGGCGGCGTGTAGGTGGGCGCGTGGATCTTCATCGAACTGCTCGGAGCATAGCGCGCGCCTTCTGGACGACGCTGCTCGAAGTACCGGTCTCCTCGTGATCACTCCCTGCCAAAGCAACGGCCGTGCCGGTTTTCTCCGGTGTGTTTCCGCTCCCGTATGGACGCGGTGCTCTCTGGCTCGGCAACTTTTGCCGTGCGCGGGGC
>JASHUO010000448.1 GCA_030039975.1 Alphaproteobacteria bacterium | reverse complement strand
GAAACGACGTCCGAAGCGGTCATTGAGCCAGCCCATGCTGATATAGGTCGCGCCGCCGACGAAAGAAACGACGAGCGACGCGCTGCGGACGACGTCGGGCGGCGTCTTCATCACCTTCAGCATCAAGGTCGGCATGAACACGATGATGGCGTAGTAGCAGAACATGTAGGCCATCATCCAAACCAGCGCGGTAAGGGTGATCGGCAGCAGCTTGCCCTGGAACATCTTGAGCAGGGTTGCGCGATTGCCCACGGCCGCCGGCAGCTCGCCGCGCTTTGCCTTGCGATCGTACTCGAGCCAGACCTTCGACTCCGGCATGAAAAAGCGGATGAACACCATGAGCACGATCGGCGAGCCGCCGGTGAGCAGCGCGATGCGCCAGCCCCAGTCGATGCTGAAGCGGGTGATCGCCCAGATCGCCACGACCGACGCGCTGGCCGAGGCGATGACGGCGCTCCCCTGGATGAAGGCGCTGCCGATGCCGCGCCGATCCTTGTTCCAGGCCTCGTTGAAGAGAACCATTCCGGCTCCCCACTCGCCGCCGAGCCCGATGCCGGTGATGAGGCGGAGGGCCGCGAGGGACGCATAGTTCCACGAGAAGGCAGAGGCGATCGCGCCGAGAGAGAACATGCCCAGGGTGAGCTGCAGCGCGCTCTTCCGTCCGAGCCGGTCGCCGAGCCAGCCGAACATGGCGCCGCCGATCACCGAGCCGATCAGGGTCAGGCTGGTGACGCTGGCCACCTGCGTCAGGGAGATCCCCAGCGATTTCTGGATCGATCCCATGAGGAACGGCATGATCAGCACGTCGTAGAGATCGAGGGCGAAGCCGAGCATGCAGGAGGCGATGATCGCGATACGCTCGCCGTTGCTATAGGTGCTGGTCGAATTCATAAGCGTTCTCCCTAGATCCGTCCCGAGCCGCTTCTGCCCGGCGTTTGGCGCCCGGGCTGCAATAGCTTGACGTTCGACGATGCGAGGGGGCGCTTCGTGATGCTTCACGATTTAGCCGTCTGGTAGACCGGGGAAAGCGTCATGATCTCGCCGAGGCGCGCATAGTTCGGTCCGCCGAGCCGTGCGATCGGATCGAGCTCGGCCGTCTCGATCTTGCCCTGGCGCAGAAGCTCGTCGCGGATGTGAAACACCAGGACCTCGCCGACGATCAGGCGGCTTCTCGTCTCGCCGAATTCGAGGCAGTGGCGCAGGCGGCACTCCATCGCGATCGGCGCCGCCGCTAGGCGCGGCACTTTGACCTGCTCGCTCGCGAGCGTCGCGAGACCGAGCTCCTCGACCTCGCTCACATCAGGCGCAAACTCGGTCGAGCTCAGATGGACGGCTTCGGTGAGCGAGCCGTCGGCGATGTGAACCACGTATTCCTCACGCGCGAGAATGTTGATTGCCGTGTCTTTGTAGACGCTGCCCTTGCGCCCGACGCTGATCGCAAGCAGCGGCGGCTTCGGCGACACGAAGGTGAAGGCGCTGAACGGCGCGAGGTTGACCTTGCCGCCAGCCGAGAGAGAGGACACCCAGGCGATCGGCCGCGGCACGACGATCCCGGTGAGCAGCCGATAGGACCGTTCCGCTTCCAGGTCTCGCGCGACGATGCGCAACGAATCATCCTCCCAAATACGGTAAAGACCGGCAATTTTGCCGGAAAACTGCACCCCGCCCGCCGGGTCCGTCGATTGAATTCGGCCGAATCTGTCCATAATATGGACAGGGCGAGACCCGCCGCCGTAAGGAGCAAGCGTGGCCAAGGCCAGGGAAATGGCTGTCTCCGATGGTGCTGTCGCGGGGGCGCAGAGCATTCGCCGCGCCCTCAGCGTGCTGCGGGCGCTTGCCGAAGGACAGGATGCCGGCGTCGGGCTTTCGGACGTCGCCCGCACCACCGGCGTCAGCCGGCCGACGGTGCACCGCATCGTGCGTGTCCTGATGGAGGAGGGCCTGGTCGAGCAGAATGCGCGCAATCGCCGCTATGCCATTGGCGAACAGGTATCGATACTCGCCCTGGCGCGGCGCTCGCGCTCGCCGCTGCTCCTCGCCGCCCAGCCGCATCTCGACCGCCTCGCGAAGGTGATCGGCGACACGCTTTTCCTGACGGTCATGGCCGGCGCCGACACGGTGTGCGTGGCGCGCCGCATCGGCGCGTTCCCCATCCAAGTCCTGTCGATCGAAGTCGGCGCGCGCCGCCCGCTCGGCGTCAGCAGCGCTGGGATTGCGCTGCTCGCAGCCTTGGCGCCCGACCATGCCGCGGCGATCGTGGCGCGCAACAAGCTGCGCTTCAGGACCTATCACGTGACCCCTGGCGCCGTGCTCGACCAAGTGCGGGCGGCACGGCGCCGCGGCTATGAGGTCCGTCCGATCGGGCTGGTTCCCGGAACCAAATCGCTGTCGGTCGTGGTGCGGGACGCAGCCGGCGCGCCGGTCGCGGCTCTGACCATTTCCGCCGTCGTCGACCGGCTGCCGCCCCGCCGCGAGAGCCAATGCGCCGGACTGCTGCAGGAGGCGGCGGTGCAGATCGAACGTGGCCTCGTTCGCGCATGACGAGTTCACTTCAGCGCGTCCTTGACCCTATCATGCTGCGATCCTTCGGGTCTGGTGGCGGGCCATGCAGCGATCGAATTGCCCCGCCGCCGGCGGAGG
>JASHUO010000041.1 GCA_030039975.1 Alphaproteobacteria bacterium | reverse complement strand
AGGCTGCCGTCGCAGATCGCGTCGAGGATGGCGCCATAGGCACGCTCGACCAGATCCGGATGGATCGCAAGTGGCTGCATCTTGGTCTCACATTCTGTATACAGAATGCGGTAACCGCCGCGACGTGTCAAGCTTTCCCACACTGGAGTGGATTGCCCCGTGGCGCCGTCTAAGATGGCAGCAAGGCAGAAGGGAGCGCGCCATGGACGAAGACCGCTTCAACATGTCGATCCGCAAATATCTCAAAATGGTCGGCGTCACCTCGCAGCGCGAGATCGAAGCCGCGACGCGCAAGGCAGGGCCCAAGCCTGGCGCCAAGCTCAAAGCGAAGATCGTACTGACCATGCCGGAGATCGGGCTGAAGCACGAGATCGACGGCGAGATCGAGACCTGACCGGCGCGCCGGGCGGCTCGTTGGAAAGACGAAGAGCAAGAGGGGGATCCAGCATGACCGCGCATCAGGAGCCGATATCGACGCCGTCGCTGCCGCGCGCCGCGCCGGAAGAGGTCGGGCTCTCGCGTGAGCGCTTGCAGCGGCTCGGTGATGTGCTGCGCGGCGAGGTCGATAGCGGCCGCGTTCCCGGCGCGGTGGCGCTGGTCGCACGCCGCGGCAAGCTCGCTTATCTCGACGCGTTCGGCGTGCGCGATCCCGCGAACAGCGCTGCGATGCGCATGGACGACATCTTCCGCATCTATTCCATGACCAAGCCGATCGTCTCCGTGGCGGCGATGATGCTGTGGGAGGAAGGCCAGTTCCTGCTCGGCGATCCCTTGCCGAAATATCTGCCGGAATTCGCCGAGCGCAAGGTCGCGGTCGAGCGCGAGGATGGCGGCATCGAGCTGGTGCCGGCCGAGCGCGACATCACGCTGCAGGATCTGCTGCGGCACACCTCGGGGCTCACTTACGAGTTCCGCGGCAACGCGCCGGTGCAGAAGATGTACATGAACGCCAAGGTGTTCCGCCGCAACCAGACCAACGCCGATCAAGCGGCGACGCTCGCCGGCCTGCCGCTGATGCATCAGCCGGGAACGCGGTGGGAATACAGCCGCTCGACCGATGTGCTGGGGCGCGTCATCGAGGTGCTGACCGGGCAAAACCTGGGCGAGGTGCTGGCCGAGCGCATCCTGCGCCCGCTCGGCATGGTCGACACCGATTTCCACGTGCCGCCGGCAAAGCATCCGCGCCTTGCCGAGGCCTTCGAGCGCGACCCCGAGACCGGCGCCGCCGTGCAGCTGCTCGAAGTGCACGCCAAGCCGAGCTTCGAATCGGGTGGCGGCGGCCTCGTCTCGACCGCGATCGACTATGCGCGCTTCCTGCAGATGCTGCTCAATGGCGGCACGCTCGACGGCGTCCGCCTGTTGAGCCGCAAGACCGTCGAATACATGACCGCCGACCATCTCGGCTCGATCACCGGCGCCTCCGATCTGCTGATCCCGGGCTACGGCTTCGGCCTTGGCTTCGCCGTCCGCCGTCATGCCGGGATCGCGCAAGTGCCGGGTTCGGTCGGCCAGTATTACTGGGGCGGCCTGGCGGGCACGACGTTCTGGGTCGATCCCGCCGAAGCGCTGTTCGCGGTTCTGCTGATCCAAGCGCCGGGGCAGCGCGAATATTACCGCGTGCTCTTCCGCGATCTCGTCTACGCTGCTTTCGCCGACTGAAAGCGCCGCCGCGATGGCCCGCCCTACGCTCCGGGCAAACGCCAAGATGCAGCTGCTCATCGGCGGGCTGGCGGCGGCATCGCTGCCGCCGCTGAGCGGCCGGATCCTGCGTTATCTCGCCGAGGGCGTCGTCGAGAGCGACGGCGCGGTGCTGCTGAAGGCGCTGAGCTCGGGCGCGGCGTTCGACGCGGTGCGCCATCGCGACCGGACCGGCTACGAGTGCGCGATCAACCAGCTGCGCTTCGAGGCGACACCGGCGGGAGCGGACCGGGCGCTGGCGACGGCGCTCACCTTCGCCGGCCAGCTCATCGAGATGCTGGAGCGCAGCGGCTGCGCCGGTCCCTTCCGGGTGATCGTCTCGCAAGATGCGCGCGACCGCGGCTGCAGCGTGCGCTTCCACCGCCTGCGCCCGCACGAGACCTCACCGGCCGAGGACGCCCAAACCGATAGCGACGAAGCGATCCTGGTGCTCGATTGCGACACGCCGCCCCCGGCGGGATGACGTCGGACTATAGTCGGATGCTCTGCAGTTTCCCCTTACCCACGAATCGAACTGGAACTTCGAAAGCCGCACCTCCTGCGATCAATTCCGCCTGCTCCAGAATTCGTGGCCACCAGCGAACGATTCGCCACGCCTTATCCCATTCGCGCAGACTCGACCATCCCTTCGCCAAGATGAAGGCGACGAGGCCTGACCGCCTAAGGGCCTCCTTTTCCAACTGGTTTCTCGTCAATCGGTCTTGAGAACCCGCCTTCTTTGGCGAGCTCCGCTAGCCAAATGATATCCGGCGTGCTGGGCGCGAACTTATCTCTCAGGTGTATCACTTGGATACCGTCCGGCTCCGATAACGCACCGATCGCCCGCGCTAGGTAGGGCGACAAGTTGTTATCAAAGAAAAAGTTCAAGCCGCGATCTTGTCCTGAAATTCGACGGCCGCTCTCACGGCGCGTTCGGGAACGGCGTACCACCGAGCCACCCGCTGAACCGAACCTTCGACTTCAACCGCGCGGGCGAGTACTTCAGTGGGGACTCCGGCCGCATCCAAAATCGGGCGTCCGAACGCTCGCTGCGGATCCAGCACGACTTGCCGCTTCGGCCACATTGGGAACCATCGTGTGACCTCGTCTTGGGGCGAGAACTCGAGCCCGGCATAGAGAGTGCTGGCGATGACCTGATGAAAGGCGTATTGATCCTGGACTAGATCGAGCAGCTTAGTCTCGCCCGATTCCTCTAAGGTTTCCCAAAAAATGCGCCGGCCGTCGGTGCGGAAGCGCTGTGTCGAAAAGGGGTGGTCCTTCTGATAGAGCGCGCGCGCTCGATCCGCGGCGGCTCGAATTACACGCCACGTCACCCCATGCTTGCGAAAAGCGTGGACGAAGCGGATTTCCATAAGGTCGAGAAACCCAAGGCCGAGGGTATTGTCGATCGGCGGAATTTGAGCTTGCCACACCGGCCCAGATTCGAAGACCTCGTCGCTGTGCTGATATGTATAGCCAAGTAGCCAACGCCGGATACTGTCCGCTGGCACCCCGGTGAGCTGATGCGCTTCGGAGACCGAGTAGAGACCGATTCCGACTAAGTTTGGTTCTTGCGCGGTAGCCATAGCCCCTCGCCGCGGAAGATACTACAACAACGCTACCGGCCGAAATAGGCGGTTACTTCCCTGAGATCGCAAGCTCCCGTCCGATCAGCCCTTTGAAACCGTGCGAAATGGCCGGCGTTACCGCCGCGCCACCATCATCTTCTTGATCTCGGCGATGGCTTTCGCCGGGTTGAGCCCTTTGGGGCAGGTGCGCGTGCAGTTCATGATGGTGTGGCAGCGATACAGCCGGAAGGGGTCCTCGAGCGCGTCGAGGCGGTCGCCGGTCTTCTCGTCGCGGCTGTCGGCGAGCCAGCGATAGGCCTGCAGCAGGATCGCCGGACCGAGATAGCGGTCGCCATTCCACCAATAGCTGGGGCAGGCGGTCGAGCAGCAGAAGCAGAGAATGCATTCCCAGAGCCCGTCGAGCTTGGCGCGCTCGTCGATGGATTGCTTGCGCTCGCGGTCGGGCGGCGCCGTCTCGGTCTGGAGCCAGGGCTGGATGGAATGGTATTGCGCGTAGATATGCGTCAGGTCCGGCACGAGATCCTTGACCACCGGCATATGCGGCAGCGGGTAGATCGCGACGTCGCCCTTCACCTCGTTGATGTATTTGAGGCAGGCGAGCGTGTTGGTGCCGTCGATGTTCATGGCGCAGGAGCCGCAAACGCCCTCGCGGCACGAGCGGCGGAAGGTCAAGGTCGTGTCGACTTCGTTTTTGATCTTGATCAGGGCGTCGAGCACCATCGGCCCACACGCATCGAGGTCGATGTCATAGCGGTCGAGCCGCGGATTGGCCTTGCTGTCGGGATCCCAGCGATAGACCGTGAAGGTCTTCACCCGCTTGGCGCCGGCCGGCGCCGCGAAGGTCTTGCCGGTGCCCACCTTGGAATTGGCGGGCAGGGTGAACTCGGCCATCTCTCGACGCTCTCCGCTGTTCCGGGGCTCAGTAGACGCGCGCCTTGGGCGGCACGACCTTGACCTCGTTCGACAAGGTGTACATGTGCACCGGCCGGTAATCGATCCGCACCGCGCCGGCGCCGTCGAGCCAGGTCACCGTATGCTTCATCCACTCCTTGTCGTCGCGCTCGGGAAAATCCTCGCGCGCATGCGCGCCGCGGCTTTCGGTGCGGTTAAGCGCCGAATGCATCGACACCACCGCCTGGGCCAGCAGATTGTCGAGCTCCAGCGCTTCGACGAGATCGGTGTTCCAGATCATCGAGCGGTCGGTGATCGCGAGATCGCGCAGCGAGGCGGCGACGTCGTCGATCTGCCGCCGCCCATGCTCGAGCGTCTCCCGCGTGCGGAAGACGGCGCAGTCGTTCTGCATGGTGCGCTGCATGGCGATGCGGATGTCGCTGGTCCTGAGCCTGCCCTTGGCGTTGCGCACCCGGTCGAGGCGGGCGAGCGCGGGATCGCTGGCGGAGGCGGCGAGCGGCTTGTGCGCCGAGCCCGGCCGCACCACCTCCGCGGCGCGATGCGCAGCGGCGCGGCCGAAGACGACGAGGTCGAGCAGCGAATTGGTGCCGAGGCGGTTAGCGCCGTGCACCGAGACGCAGGCGGCTTCGCCAATCGCCATCAGGCCGGGAACGATGCGCTCGGGATCGGCCGGCGTGGGCGCGACCGCCTCGCCGTGATAATTGGTGGGAACGCCGCCCATGTTGTAATGCACGGT
>JASHUO010000447.1 GCA_030039975.1 Alphaproteobacteria bacterium | reverse complement strand
CTCGGTCCCGACTACAAGCGGCCGGAGATCGCCCCACCGGCGGCCTGGCGCGAGATGCAGGGCGCCGCCGCCTGGCCCGCCGTCGACTGGTGGCGCGGCTTCGGCTCGCCGCAGCTCGACAGCATGATGGTCGAGGCCGCGGCGGCGAATTTCGACTTGGCGGCGGCGGTGGCGGTGGTGCGCCAGGCGGACGCGCAGGTGCGCATCTCCGGCGCGGCGCTGCTGCCGACGGCGAGCCTCAGCGGCAGCGCCGGTCGCGAGCGCGAGCTGCTGACCACCGGCGGCAACACGGTCGCCTTCAACAACTTCCTGATCGAGCCTTCAATCAGCTACCAGGTCGACTTCTGGGGCAAGAACCAGGCGGCGCTGGAAAGCGCCAAGGCCTCCGACCTCGCCGCGCGCTACGCCAAGGAGGTGGTCGCGCTGACGGTGGAGAGCAGCGTCGCCACCACTTATTTCACCATCCTGGGGCTCGAAGAGGAGATCCAGGTGCAACAGCAGAACCTGGCCACGGCGCAGGACGCGCTCACCGGCATCGTGGCGCAGCAGAAGGGCGGCACGGCGACGCAGCTCGACGTGGTGCAGCAGCAGACGGTGGTGGCCGAGCAGCGCGCCGCGATACCGCCGCTCGAGCAGCAGCTGGCGCAGAACCTGGACGCGCTCGCCATCCTGCTTGGCAAGGCGCCGGAGGACGTGCCCCTCCCGCAGGGGCCGCTCGACGCGATCACGGCGCCGCCGGTGATGCCGGGCCTCCCGGCCGAGCTGCTGCAGCGGCGGCCCGACGTCAGCGAGGCCGAGGCGCAGCTCGTCGCCGCCAACGCCAACATCAAGGTGGCGCGCGCCAATTTCTTCCCCAACGTCACGCTGACCGCCGCGGGCGGCGTCGAGAGCACGACCCTCGGCTCGCTGTTCTCGCCCGCCTCCAAGATCTACGACGTCGCGGGCGGCCTGACGCAGCCGATCTTCGAAGGCGGTCTGCTCGAAGGCGAGCTGCAGCTGTCGAAGGCGCAGTTCGAGCAGCTCGTCTACGACTACCGCAAAGCGGTGGTCTCGGCCTTCAGCGACGTCGAGAACGCACTGGTGGCGACGACCAAGACGGCGGAGCAGCTGCGCGAACAGGAGGATACGGTGGCAAAGGCGCGCCAGGCCTACGAGATATCGCTGGCGCAGTACCGCGGTGGCACGGTCACGCTGCTCAACGTGCTGACCGCCGAGAACGCGCTCTTCCCGGCGGAGACGACGCTGGTGCAGGTCCGGCTCGCGCATCTCGAGGCGGTGGTGAGCCTGTTCCAGGCGCTGGGCGGCGGCTGGGTCGATCAGGCGCCCAAGCCTGCACCAGGCGAGCGTCGAGGAGCGCGCGGCGATGCCGGCCGGGAGACCACTGATCAGGAGATCGCCGAAGTCCAGTACCGCGACGGAACGGCAAACCTTCTCACGGTCCTCAACACCGAAAACGCGCTGTTCCTGGCAGAAGACACGTCACCCAAGGCAGACTCGGTCGCCTGCAAGCGATCGTCGGCCTCTTTCAAGCGCTCGGCGGGGGCTGGGAAGCCTGCGGGAGCCTGCTGACGGCCCGTTGATGGCGACACGCCGTCTTTTCCCGCAGCGGCGAATAGTAGGTGATATCGAACGATATTGCGCGCCGCGATCCGTGGATCCGTGGGGGCCAGAATGCAAGGGTCAGAATTCGCCGAACTGGCAGCCTTTGTTGCGATCGCGGATCATGGCAGCTTTGTTAGGGCGGCGCGCGTTCTCGGCATCTCTACATCGACCCTCAGTAAGATGGTGCGCACGCTTGAGGAGCGCTTTGGCGTCCGTCTCTTCAATCGGACGACCCGCAGCGTCGCGCTGACGGAAGCCGGGGAGACTCTGCTGGCTCAAGTACGTCCGGCGCTCAACCAGCTCAGGGACGCGAGCGAAAGCGTGAATGCCTTCCGAGACGCGCCAGCCGGCACTCTGCGCCTCAACGTATCAAATCTTGCTTCGGCGATGGTGATAGCTCCAATCCTAGGCGGCTTCGCCGCAGCTTATCCAGACGTCAAACTCGAAATCACCGTCGAAGGCGGCTCAGCGGATATTGTCGGGCGGCGCTTTGATGCCGGCATCCGCCGAGATCGGCGGATTGAACGAGACATGATCGCAGTGCGCGTCAGCCGCGCGTCTCGCTTCGTAGCCGCCGCATCGCCCGACTATCTCGCGAAGCATCCGCCGCCAAAAGTGCCGCAGGATCTGCGAGCGCACAATTGCATACGGTTTCGCTTGCCGGACGGCACGATCTCGGCTTGGGAGTTCGAGAAGGGCGGGAAAAAATTGCTGCTCTCGGTGGACGGCTCACTCATTGTCAACAATGTCGACCTCTTGCTGCGCGGCGCCCTTGGCGGCGTCGGAATTGGCTTTTTGCTGGAAACCTACGTGGCCGCTTTTCTCCGAGAAGGACGTCTTACCCGTGTTCTGGAAGACTGGTCGCCGCACTTCTCCGGTTGGCACATCTATTACCCCAGCCGGCGACAGATGTGCACTCCACTCAAGACATTTGTCGACTTTGTTCGTAAGACACCTTTACTCTCGTGAACGCGGATGTTTGGCCAAGTCGATATGAAGCGGTGGGGCCTACCTCCCTTGAGCCGCCCAGGTTCCAGCATCTCCATCGCTTGTCCTCTTCAGGGAAGCCGAGTTCGCGCATGGAGAACTCGAACAGCGACCGCGAGATGCGGGTGTCGTCATCGGGCCGTGCGGTCGATGAAGACCTGGCCGCAATTGGTGCGGTGGGCGAGGAGGCAATCTTCTATCTGACCTTCCGCGCGGAGCTTGTTGACGATCCATAGGCTCACGACAAGCAACAGAGCGATGGCAACGGCCGCGCCGAGGGTCGCGCGCGGCGAGGCGCCTTCCGCCTGTCGCACGAGGCGTTCGGCCTTCGCCGCGCGCTCCAAGGCAGCGGCCTTTGCGTCGGCCGCCACCGCCGCGTCGATCTCGGCCCGCCGCGCCGCGAACGCGCTGGGAGGGCCGGGCGGGCGAGGCAACGGCTGCGGTGGTGACGCTGGCGCCAGGGCTTCGGGCTCTGCGTTCTCGTCCATCGCGCGCATCCCCATATCAGAACTGCGGAGTGGGCGGGTGCAGATTGATCTGTTTTGCGGTCGTCACTGCCCCGACCGTGCCGCCCACGCCGGCGCCGACGACAGCGCCGATTGCGGGCCCCCATGGCAGGACGAAGGCGCCCACTGTCGCGCCAGCCGCCGCGCCGACGCCTGCGCCGGTGATAGCCCGCTCGAAGGGGTTGGTGCCGCATGCGCTCAGGCTCGGCGCGGCGAACGTCAGGCAAAGATACGCTGCCGTCTTCTGCATGGTTTGCCCTCGGGGGTTGTGCGCTGTTCCGCCTCAGGCGGCGCAGCCTGTCGTCTCGGCCAGTACAACCACGGTCGCAATTGAGCTAACAGCCGCGCCGATGACAAACGCGGCACCGACCCAGAACCAAGCCCATGTATCCATAGGTCGTCCCCGATAAAGGCCACCCCGCCGCGCAGTTCGGATTGCGCAGTTCAAATGCGGTTCCGCATTGGCCGACGTTTGGCGATCGAGCGGAAACGACGCTACAGCTTTAGAAATGGTCATGCCTCTCGTGGCGATCCCAGCCGTGGTGATGGTGCCGAGGCATGAGACCCCAATCGAGGACCCGCCGCTGATCGTCGTTGAGCGACTGATAGAGCGCCGTCAGTGCAGGCTGGGCCGCCTCCATGCCGCTTGCCATAGTGGCCAAAACCTTCTGCAGGTGCGCCGCCCGATCGACAGCCGTGGGCCCCGGCGCCTCCGCGCATGCCGTCCGCACCTTCATCGCACCGTCCATTGCGGCGTCGTGCCACTTATCCCAGAGCGTGTGCTGGTCGCCTGTGAGATCGAGCTTCACCTCGAGATAGGCGAGCCGGCCTGCGAGTCGGGCGACCCGCTCCGAGCAATCGTCGTGGCGGCTCGCCCAGCCGCGATGGTGCTCAACCTCGGGCTTCGCGCTCTCCGAAGGCGGCTGCTGGGCAAGAGCGATATGGCCACTCGCGGCAACGACCATCGCAACCAAAATGACAGTGACGCCGAGCCTCATCGGGATCCCCCACGTACAGACGCGACCTACGGGTTCATACGAGATAACCCCGCCGAGCATCCCCCGGGGACGCAGCCAGTTAGACCTTCTGCTCTCTGGCGGGGATGGCGGGCGGAAAGGACGCGTAGCATGTGCCGAGACAGCCGATGCGCCTTGAATTCTTCGCAGTCAGCGCCGTCAGCGTGCTCGTGCTGGCCTGGACCGGCAGAGCGAGCGGCGAGACCCTGACTGACGCGCTGGTCGATGCCTACACCAGCAACCCGCAGATCCTCGCCGAGCGCGCCAATCTCCGCGCCACCGATGAAGGCGTGCCGCAAGCGCTCTCCGGCTGGCGGCCGACGGTGACCTTTACCGGCTCGATTGGCGCGCAGCACCTCGACAACTCGCCGACGACGCCCATCGCGCCCAATAGCAAGACGGTGCCGAAGATCGTTGACCTCAATATCAACCAGCCGCTCTACAGTGGCGGCCGCACCGTCGCCCTGACGGCCGAGGCGGAGAAGAACATCGAGGCCGAGCGGGCGCGCAATATCGCCACCGAGGAGTCGGTGTTCCTGAGCGTGACGCAGGCCTATCTCGATGTCGTCCGCGACCAGGCGACACTCGATCTCAGCATCAACAACGAGCAGGTGTTGCGCCGCCAGCTCGAAGCAACCAACGACCAGTTCCGGGTCGGCGCCGTGACGCTCACCGATGTGGCGCAAGCCGAGGCCCGGCTTGCCGGCGCCACTGCCTCGCGCCAGCAGGCCGAAGGCAATCTGCAGGTGAGCCGCGCCAATTACGCCCGCGCCGTCGGCCATGTGCCGCCGGGACGGTTGGCGCAGCCGACCCTCACCCCGGTGCTGCCCGCCAATCGCGACGAGGCGCTGAACCTCGCCGCCTTCAAGAACCCGACGGTGATCGCCGGCATCTTCACCGAGGATGCGGCGCGCGACGCGGTCGACGCGACGCGCGGTCAGCTCCTGCCGCAGATTGCCCTCGTCGGCGATCTGAACCAGAGCAACGAGACCTTGGCCGTCGGCCAAGACGTCACCACCAGCTCCGTCGTCGCGCGCGTGACCGTTCCCGTCTATGAGGGCGGGAACATCTATTCGCAGACACGTCAGGCGTCGCAAGTGG
>JASHUO010000446.1 GCA_030039975.1 Alphaproteobacteria bacterium | reverse complement strand
AGGCGGCGCGCACGACATCATCGCCGAGACCCATCTCCTCGGCGACGGCAATGGCGGCAAGCGAGTTCTGCACATTGTGCTCGCCATACATCGGCAAGGTGATGCCCGTCAGCGTGCGGCTCGTCTGCTGCAGGCGGTCGGTGACGACGACGTCGTAGCGCGCGCCGGCGGGGCCGAGCTCGAGGTTGACGGCGCGGATATCCGCTTGCGGGCTCATGCCGTAGGTGACGATGCGGCGCTCGGAGAATTTGGGGATCATGCCCTGCACGACCGGATGGTCGATGCAGAGCGCGGCGAAGCCGTAGAACGGAATGTTGCCGACGAAGCTCTCGAAGGCCTGCTGCACCGCTTCGAAATTGCCGTAGAAGTCGAGATGCTCCGGATCGATATTGGTGACGACGGCGATCGTCGCCGGCAGCTTGACGAAGGTGCCGTCGCTCTCATCGGCCTCGACCACCATCCACTCGCCCGCGCCGAGCCGCGCATTGGTACCGTAGGCGTTGATGATGCCGCCATTGATCACGGTCGGGTCGAGCTGCGCCGTGTCGAGCAATGTGCCGATCATCGAGGTCGTCGTCGTCTTGCCATGCGTCCCGGCGACGGCGATCGCCCATTTGAGGCGCATCAGCTCGCCCAGCATTTCGGCGCGGCGCACCACCGGCAGCAGGTGCGAGCGCGCTGCGACCACCTCGGGATTGTCCTTGCGCACGGCCGAGGAGACGACGACGACCTTGGCCGAGCCGAGATTCTCGGCGTCATGGCCGATCGCCACCGGGACGCCGAGCGCGCGCAGCCGCTGCACATTGGCACCGTCGGCGACATCGCTGCCCTGCACCTGATAGCCGAGATTGTGCAGGATCTCGGCGATGCCGCTCATGCCGATGCCGCCGATGCCGACGAAATGCAGCACGCCGATGTCGAGCGGGAGCGCCCTCATGCGGCATTCTCCCGCGGCAGAGGATGGCCGTTGCCGATCGCAGCGACGACGAGATCGGCGAGCCCGCGCGCCGCATCCGGCCGGCCTTGCGCATGCGCCGCGGCGGCGGCGCGGACGAGCTGCTCGGGCGCCGCGATGAGCGCCTGCAGCGCCTGCGCGAGGGCAGTAGGGGTGAAGCTCGCTTGCGGCATCACCCAGGCGCCGCCCGCCTTTTCGAGCGCGCGGGCATTCGCCGTCTGGTGATCGTCGGCGGCGTGGAGATAGGGGACGAGGATCGTCGGCCGGCCGACCATCTGCAGTTCCGCCATGGTCGAGGCGCCGGCGCGCGAGATGACGAGATGGGCGCGCGCGAGGCGCTCCGGTACATCGTTGAAGAAGGGCGCAAGCTCGGCGGCGACGCCGCTCGCGCGATGGGCGCGGCGCACCGCCTCGAGATCTTCGGTCCGCGCCTGCTGGGTCACGCGCAAACGGCGGCGCAGCGCCTCGGGGAGGGTGGCGAACGCGGCGGGAATTACTTCGCTCAGGACGCGCGCGCCCTGGCTGCCGCCGAGGACGAGGATGTCGAAGGCGCCATCGGCTTCGGGCGCGCGATAGGGCGTGCTGCGCAGCGCGGCGATCGCCGGGCGCACCGGATTGCCGGTGAACATGACCCGCGGCAGCTCGCTCTCGCGCAGCCCGCCCACTTCGGTAAAGGCCGTCGCGATCCAGCGCACGCGCGGCGCCAGCAGCCGGTTGGCGCGGCCCAGGATCGCGTTCTGCTCGTGGATCACCGTCGGCAGATCCTGGCGCGCCGCGGCCAGCATGGTCGGCACCGAGGGATAGCCGCCGAAGCCCACCGCCGCCGCCGGAGCAAGCGCGCGCAGCAGGCGGCCGGCCTCGAGCGTGCCCAGCGCCAGCTCGGCGATGCCGACGACCTTGCTGACCAGCCCGGCGCCGATGCGGCCGGCGCGGATACGGTGGAGTGTGACACCCGGCAGCTTGTCGCCGAAGGCCTGGCCGCGTCGATCGGTGACAAGGGCGACGCGGAAGCCGCGCCCCATCAGCTCGCGCGCCAGCGCCTCGGCCGGGAAGAGATGGCCGCCGGTGCCGCCGGCGGCGAGGGCGATGAGCGCGCTCATGCCTCGACCCCGCCGAAGCGGCGCCGCGTCAGCGCCAGCGCCATGCCCATGGCAAGGCCGAGCGAGAGCATCGAAGAGCCGCCATAGGAGATGAAGGGCAGGGTCATGCCCTTGGTCGGCATCAGATGCAGGGTCGATGCCATGTTGATGATCGCCTGCAGCCCGAACTGCACGAAGAGGCCGGTGGCGGCGAGCACGATGAAGAGGTTGGTCTCCTGCAGCAGCCGCGAGAAGCCGCGGAGCACGATAAAGGCGAAGAGCGCGACGATGACGAGGCAGGCGATGAGGCCAAGCTCCTCGCCGGCGACGGCGAAGACGAAATCGGCGTGCGCGTCGGGCAGCGATTCCTTGACCGTGCCTTCGCCCGGGCCGCGGCCCACAGACCGCCGTTCATGAAGGCGTCCATCGAGCGGTCGACCTGGTAGCTGTCGCCGCTGGCGGGGTCGAGGAAGCGGTCGATGCGGCTCGCCACATGCGGCAGGGTGATGTAAGCGCCGACGAGGCCGACTACGCCCGACGCCATGCCGGCGGCGACCCAGTAGAGGCGGAGCCCGGCGAGGAAGAACTGTGTGAACCAGACGACGGAGACGAGGGCGGTCTGGCCGAGATCGGGCTGCTTGATGAGGAGGGTCACCACCGTCAGGTAGAGCAGCATGGCGATCCAGTGGCCGGGGAAGTTCTCGCGCAGCCGGTATTGCGAGAAGAGCCAGGCGCAGACCACGGCAAAGCAGGGCTTGACGAACTCCGAAGGCTGCAGTGACAGGCCCGGCAGTTCGATCCAGCGCCGCGCGCCCTTGATCTCGACGCCGCCGAACAGCGTGTAGGCGAGCAGGACGAGTGAGATCACGAAGCCGACCAGCGCGATGCGCCGCACCATGCGCGGCGTCTGCAGCGACACCACGAACATCAGCGCCAGCGACGCGGGCAGCACCGCGAAGTAGCGCTTCACGAAGAAGAGGTCGTCGGGATGGAGGCCGCCGGCGTGGATGCGCAGCGCAACGGCCGGGCTCGAGGCCATGATCAGCAGCGCGCCGAAGCCGATGATGATCGCGAGCGCGGCGATGCTCCAGCGGTCGATCGTCCACCACCATTGCGCCACCAGGCTGCGGTCGGTGCGCGCGAAGCTCATGCGCGCCCCCCCGGCAGCGCCGCCACGAGATGGCGGAACACTTCGCCGCGCGCTTCGAAATCGGTGAACTGGTCGAAGGACGCGCAGGCGGGCGAGAGCAGGACGACCGCGCCCGGCTTGGCTGCCGCCGTGGCTGCGTCACGCGCTGCCGCGACCGCCGCGGCAAGATCGGCGCAGCGGCTGAAGGAAACCTGGCTGGCAAGGGTTTCGGCGAACTCCGCCGTGGCCCGGCCGATCAGGAAAGCGTGGCGGATGCGCGGGAACAGCGGGGCCAGCGCGGCGATGCCGCCGGCCTTGGCGATGCCGCCGGCGATCCAATAGATGTCGTCATAACAGGCGAGCGCCTTGGCGGCGGCGTCGGCATTGGTTGCCTTGCTGTCGTTGACGTAGCGGATGCCGTCGATCGTGGCGATCAGCTCCTGGCGATGGGCAAGGCCGGGGAAGGAGCGAAGCGCAGCGACGATCGCGGCTTCGGCAACGCCGAGCCGGCGCGCCGCGGCATAAGCGGCGGCGGCGTTCTGCCAATTATGGCGCCCGGGCAGGCGCTGCAGGCTCGCGAGATCGAGGACGCGCTTGGCGCTGCCGTCAAGATCGTCGACGAGCGACCCTGCTTCGACATAGACGCCGCCTGGCGCGCGCGTCTCGACGGAAATCGGCATCACCTGCGGCGTGCCGGCGGAGGCGAGCGCAGCGACGAGGGCGCGGCACGGCGCATCGTCGACGCCGATGACGGCGCTCTGCGCCGGGCGGCGCACGCCGAAGATGCGCCGCTTCGCCGCGATATAGCCGTCCATGCCGCCATGACGGTCGAGATGGTCGGGCGTGATGTTGAGCAGCACTGCGACATCGGCGGCAAGGCTCTGGGTCAGCTCGAGCTGGTAGGAGCTCAGCTCCAGCACATAGACGCCGTCGGCGTCGAGTGGCGCCAGCGCCAGCGCCGGCGTGCCGAGATTGCCGCCGATGGCCACCTTGCGGCCGGCTTCTTTGAGGATGTGGCCGATGAGCGCGGTGGTGGTCGACTTGCCGTTGGTGCCGGTGACGCCGACATAACGCGCTTCGGGGCGCGAGCGCACCAGCAGCTCGATATCGCCGATGATCTCGGCGCCGGCGGTGCGGGCGCGGGCGGCGACGGGGTGCGGCTCCGGGAAGCTGTGCGGGATGCCGGGCGACAGCACGAGCGCGGCGGCACCGCCGAGCCCGGTTTGGGCGAGATCGACGATCGGCACGCCCGCGGCGGCGGCGGCGGCGCGCTTGCCCGCCGCGTCGTCCCAGGCGAGGACGCG
>JASHUO010000445.1 GCA_030039975.1 Alphaproteobacteria bacterium | reverse complement strand
GTGATGATGAAAGCGTCCTGGATGACCGCGAGCCGCCGACGCAAATCCGCCAGGATGTGATTGGCGGAAAGCCCCTTGGCGACGCGCTCGTCGAAGGGCGCGAGCGGCGTGAAGATCGTGCCGGCGTTGGGGGCGTTGGTGAAGGTGGCACCGTCGAGGCCGGCGAAGGGAACGGCATGAGCAATGCCCGGGGTCTCGAGCATGATCTTGGTCGCGCGGCGGACCACGGCATCGGTGCGCTCGAGCGAGGCGCCGGGCGGCAGCTGAATGACGTTGATGAGGTAACCCTGATCCGCCTCGGGGATGAAGCCGCCCGGCGCGCGCGTGAATTCGAAGGCGGTCAACGCGATGAGGCCGGCATAGACGATCAACATCAGGGCCGCGACACGTACCAGGCGCCCGGTGAGCCGGCCATAACCTGACGCGAAGCGGTCGAAGCCGAGATTGAAGAGATGGAAGAAGCGGCGCGGCAGCCGCGCGACGACCGATCCCTTGGCCTCGCCCTCCGACTCGTGCGGCTGGAACAGCAAGGCACAGAGCGCCGGGCTGAGCGTCAACGATACGAAGGCCGAAATCACCGTGGCGGTGGCAATGGTGACGGCGAATTGCCGGAAGAACTGGCCGGAAATGCCCGAGACGAAGGCCGAAGGGATGAACACCGCCGCAAGTACGAGCGCGATGGCGATGAGCGCCGTACCCACCTCGTCCATGGTATGGTGCGCCGCTTCCTTGGGCTGCATGCCCTGCCGGATATTGCGCTCGACATTCTCGACGACGACGATCGCGTCATCGACGACGATGCCGACCGCCAGCACCAGGCCGAAGAGCGTCAGGTCATTGATCGAGTAACCGATCGCCGCCAGCACGATGAAGGTGCCGATGAGCGACACCGGGATGGCGACGATCGGGATGATCGAGGCGCGCCAAGTCTGAAGGAAGAGAATGACGACGGCGATGACGAGCGCCAGCGCCTCGAAGATCGTCTTGATCAGCTCGCGTACGGATTCGGCGATGAACTCGGTCGTGTTATAGACGACGTCGTAGCGCAAACCCTGGGGAAAGTCGGCCGAGAGCTCTTTCATCTTGGCAAGGACCGCCTTCGCGGTCGCCAGCGCGTTCGATCCCGGCCGCTGGTAGATGAGGATCGGCACCGCCGGCCGCTCGTCGAGATAGCCGTTGGCGTTATAATCGAGCGCGCCCAATTCGACGCGCGCGATGTCCCGGACCCGCGTCAGCCTGCCATCGGGATCCGCCTTGACGATGACGGCACCGAATTGCTCGGGATCGATCAACCGCCCGAGGGTTTCGACGTTCAGCTCGAAGGCGCCCGGCTTCGGCACCGGCGGCTCATTGACCACGCCGGAGGCGACCTGCACGTTTTGCGCGCGGAGCGCCGCCACCACCTCCTCGACCGTCAGGTTCCGCGCCGCGATCTCGTCGGGATTGAGCCAGATGCGCATCGAATAGTCGCGGGCGCCGAAGACCTGCACATCGCCGACGCCGTCGAGCCGGGCCAAGGGGTCGACGACTTGCAGCCTCGCGTAATTCGACATGTAGAGCTGGTCGCGCGAGCCATCGGGCGAGCTCAGATGGATGACCATCAGCAGGTTCGGCGAATTCTTGCGCACGGTGACGCCGATGCGCTGGACCTCGTCGGGGAGCTGCGGCTGGGCGACGGCGAGGCGGTTCTGCACCAGCACCTGCGAGGTGTCGAGATCGGTCCCGAGCGCGAAGGTGACGGTGATCTGCAGATTGCCGTCCGAGGTCGCCTGCGACACCATGTAGAGCATGTTGTCGACGCCGTTCAGCTGCTCCTCGATCGGCGTCGCCACCGTCTCGGCGACCACTTCGGCCGAGGCGCCGGGATAGCTGGTGGTGATGACCACCGTCGGCGGCGCGATGTCGGGATATTCCGCGACCGGCAGCGTGTAATAGGCAAAGCCGCCGATGAGCACGAGGAAGATCGAGAGCACCGCCGCGAAGATCGGCCGGTCGACAAAGAAATGCGTGAACCCCATGACCCCTCGACCCGCGCGCTATTGCTGGGGCGGCGGCTCGATGGCGCCGTCCTGGGCTGCGACCTTGACGCCGGGACGGATGCGCATCAGCCCGTTGATCACGACCCGGTCGCCGGGAGTGATGCCGCTGCGGATGACGCGAAGGCTGCCCTCGAGCGGCCCGAGTTCGACCACATGCGGCTCGACCGAACCGTCGTCGCGCACCACCATCACCAGCTTTCGGGACTGATCCGAGAGCACGGCGCTGTCCGGAACGAGCAGCGCCGGGTGCGGGGGCGACGCCGGTATGCGCACCCGCCCGAATTCGCCCGCCACGATCGTGGCCGACGGATTGGGGAAGATGGCGCGTACCCTGAGCGTGCCAGAGCCACGGTCGACCTCGTTCTCGACGAAATTGAGCTGGCCTTTGAGCGTCCAGTTGGTCTCATTGAGCCGGTGTGCCTCGATCGGCGGCGGCTCGCCATCGCCTGCCCGCTTGTGCTCTGCGGCGGCGACGCGCTGGAAGTTGAGCAGGTCCGCTTCGCTGATGTCGAAGTAGAAGTAGATGGGATCGGTCGTCACGATCGTCGTCAGCAGCGTCGCCGTTCCGTTCGTACCGCCAAAGACGAGATTGCCGATACTGACGAGATGGCGGCTCACATGGCCGTCCATCGGTGCGGTGACATGGGCGAATTCGAGATCGAGCTCGGCCGAAGCGACGGCGGCACGCGCGGCGGCGAGCTCGGCGGTCGCGGCCTGCTGATCCTGGAAACGCTCGTCATAGGTGCTGGCGGAGACGACATCGCCTTTGCGCAGATTTTCGGCGCGCACGAGCTGCTGGTTGGCGAGGTTGAGCTTGGCCGTCGCTTCCGCGACCTGGGCCTTGGCCGAGTCGAGCGCGATCTGGAACGGACGCGGATCGATGACGAAGAGCAGGTCGCCTTTCTTGACGAACTGGCCGTCCTGGAAATGAATCTCGGTGAGATAGCCGCTGACCCGGGCGCGCACCTCGACCGACTCGGTGGCCGCGAATTGTCCGGTGTATTCGTTCCACTCGACGATCTCGCGGCTGACGGGTTTGCTCACCGTCACGACCGGCACCGCCGCGCCCTGGGCCGAAGCGCTGCGCGGGGCAAAGGCAAGGCTTGCCGCGGCGAGCACGACGAGCGCGGCGACGAGGTGAGGCGCGCGCGATATCCCCCCTTTCGAGGCAGAAGCGGCCGACTGCCGGATCGCCGGCGGAAGCAATGATCCTGCGCCACTCAGCTGGTTTTGCCATTGCACCGCCTGATGCGAGAAAGGGACCGGAACCCTGCCACAAAATCGACCGAGGATCGAGTGGCAGGATCGGAGCATCGCCTTGCCGGATCGGCAGGGGTCCAGCGGGGGGCCGCCGCCGACCGTTACTTCGTGCGCAGCCAGCCGGCGTCTTCCAGGATACGAAGCGCGCCGTTCACGACCGTCTTGCCGAACTGGTCCTCCCCGTCGCGCGGCTGACTGTTGGTCACGGCGGTGATGACGAGATCATGCTGCGGCCAATAGGCGAAGATGGCGCGGAAGCCGAGCGTGGTGCCCTGATAGAACCAGAGCGCGCCGCCCGGCTCGGGCGCATACATCCGTGCGAGATTGAGCCCGAAGCCCGACGGATCCTCGGCGCTCACCTCGGGGATCGGCAGTCCGGTCTTCTCCGAGACGATGGCGGTCATCTCGTCGAGCTGTTTCTGCGGAAAGACGCGCTGGGAAAACAGGTCGCGAATCCATCGATCGAGATCGCGGGGAGTCGAGATCATGGCGCCCGCGGCTCCGGCCCAGGACAGGTTTTGCGCGCGCATGTCCTTGCCGATGAGCGGCACCAAGGTCGATCGCGTGCAGGGCTTGGGCTGATAGAGCAGGCAGTCCTGATTTTCGTAAAGGCCGCGCGGCACGCGCTTCAGCACCGCGGGCGGATAGGGGCCATCGGAATAAAAAGTGTCGCGGAGGCCCAGCGGCTTGAGGATGAGAGTCTCGAGCGCGGCCTGGTAAGACATGCCGGACGCCGCCTCGATGATCAGGCCGGCGAGGATGTCGTTGGTATTGGAGTAGAACCAACCGCTGGGCGCTGGCAGATGCTTTCCGTCGTCCGGGTCGACCGCGGCGATCAATCGCTTGGGGGTGAATTGGTGATTGAGGTCGGTGCTGACGATCTCGCCGATCTCCTCCGTTTCCGAGTAGTTTGGAATAGCGCTGGTCATGTTGAGTAGGGACTGGATGCTGGTGTCCCGCCACGCCCGGTATTGCGGAAGCCAGCGATCGACCGTCTGGTGGATGTCGAGTTTGCCCATGGCCTCGAGCTTGAGCATGAGCGCGGCGGTGAAATGCTTGGTGTTGCTTCCGATCTGGAACAGCGTGCCGGGCCCTAGCGGCTTCTTGTCCGCGAGGCCGTCCGTGCCCGAGAACACGGCGACAATCTGCCGCCGGGTACCGATATCGGCGCGCAACGCGGCACCGGAAATACTCTCCGCCTGGCTCCTCTGCGCTACATAGTCATCGAGCAGATGCTGCAAGCGCGCCTTGACGGTCGCGTCGGCAGCCCGCGCCGTGAGGCAGAACGGGCTGAACGCCAAGAGCAAGGCAATGAGGCAGGCTGTCGCTCGGCCCATGATCCACCTCTTTAGCGTCTCCTCGACGCGGCGTGCCGGGATGACTATCGTAAAGCATCTGCGTTCTCTACGGGTCCGCCGGCTCTGGATCCGAACGGCGATGGAGCCTCTGATGCCGTTTATCGATGAGCGTACGCTCCCCGAGGTGCTCATGCGCCCCGGCATTCACGGAAAATTTCTGGCTCACAAAGATCTGGGCGCACAGGGGGCGAGCCTGCTCATGAACAGAGCGGCCTCGGGAGCGGCCGTCCCGCTCCACATGCACCAGGTCGAAGAGACCGTCATCTTGTTCGAAGGGCGGATCTGGGTGCAGCTCGGCACAGAGCGCCGCACGATCGGTCCCCATGAGACCGTGATCATCCCGCCACGGATGCCGCATGCCTGGGGCAATGACGGCCCGGACGAGGCTCGGATGCTGTGGGTCTATGCCGGTCCCGACCCCTTCGGCGATTCTACCTACCTCGAAGGACGGCCGCCGAACCTGCACGCGTAGGGCGCCAAGAGATAGCGCCCGACCCCGCACGCGCGGCGCCTGCGACGGCGACATCGCGATGGGTCAGGCGCCTTGCCGATCCGAAACGAGGCCGGCCTCAACTTCCTCCCAATGGCCCCGAGACGCTGCCATTGGGCTGGACCCCGGGCAGCTCGCCGCCATTTGCCCCGGGCGGCGAATCTTCCGTGGTGGTGAACAAGACCCGCCGCGGCAGAATGACCGGCCCCGGTGGTGCGCTGCTGCCGACCAGCATCGTGGTCGTCATCGCGACCACGCGGTTGCGTGCTTCGCGTACGCCCCTGGCGGTCGGCACCGGCGGCTCGCGATCGCCGACCCATCGCGTCTGGATGCGATTTGGGTCGATGCCTTGCGCCACGAGTTGATTGCGCACGGTGTCGGCGCGACGCTGCGACAGCCGTAAATTATAGGCTTCGCTGCCTGAAAGATCGGCTTTGCCGACCAGCGCGATTTGCGACGCCGGGTCAGCGCTCGCTTGCTTCGCGATCGCGGCAACCACCCGCTGCCCTTCGGGCGTGAGCGTCGCCTTGTCCCAATCAAAGTAGACCCCGCTCTCGTGCTCGACCGAACGGGTTGCCGGCGGCTGGGTTCCCCCCGCCATGGCCTGCTGCGACGCCTTTTCCGACGCTACCCAAGCCTGGTACGCGGCCGGATCGTGATAGAGATTAGGACGCGACATGAGTGTGGTGTTCGAATAGACCGCGGGATTGGAGGCGAGGAGAACGCCGCGCATCTGATCACGATCGACGACATAGGCTGGACTGTAAGTGGTCGTCTCCTGCACCTGCGGCTCACCCGCGACAGGTGCCGTCGTTTCCGCAGTTGTTGGAGCGGCGATACTCGCATTCTCCGCCGGCGGCGCGGAACTGCTGCATCCACCGGCGGCGAGCGCGAGTACGGAGAGGGCGGAAAGAGTCAGAGCGCCAGTTTTCATCGGCCAACTCCCATCTGGTCAGCGGACGAAAAAAAATCAGCGCTCCTGTCAACATCGTCGACCGCAAACGATGTATCGAATCAACGCCCGATTCGCGGCGCCGATCCACTTCTGGCGCGGTCTCTGTCAACAACAGCAACTGCTGCAACCAACTCGGCAATTGCTGGGCGATCAGAACGAAGTGTTCCAGCGTGATGCG
>JASHUO010000444.1 GCA_030039975.1 Alphaproteobacteria bacterium | reverse complement strand
GCCAGATCAATGTCCTCGGAGTCGATCTTGGACATGTCGAGAACATCATTGACCAGTGACAAAAGATGCCGGCCGGCGCTGTTGATTTTCCTGAGATCCGCCGTCTGCGAGTCGTTGCCGTCCAAGCAAGCGTCTTCCAGGAGCATCTCGCTGTAGCCGATCACGGCATTGAGCGGCGTCCGCAGATGATGACTCATCTTCGCCAGAAACACCGACTTCGCCTCGTTGGCGCGTTCGGCTTTGTCCTTCGCCTCGCGCATTCTCGCCGCCGTAATCTCATGCCGGTCGGCTTCGCGCTTCAAGTCCGATTGGGCGGTGATGACGTTCGCGTAGTAGATCGCCATCATCGAGGTATAGAGCGTCGCCGCGCAAGCCGAGATCACGCCGACGCCTGAGAGCGCCGCGACCGGCACGTGCGTGGGAAACCCCCCGTGCACCACATAGGCAGCGCAGAAGCCGGCCAGATTGACGGCGAATATGCCGAGCACGAGAAAGGGGCGCTTGCCGAGATAGAAGAAGCCCAGCAGCAGCGCGGTCAGAAACCACGGCAGGAACGGCGAGCTCACGCCGCCATAGAAATACGAGCCGAAGACGCTGAGAAAGGTGAGATCGCAGACCGAGAAGAGCGCCGGCCAGGTCAGGCGGCCGATCATTCGCATCGCAAACGGCAACATCGGAAACAGGCTGGCGAGCGCGCACAGGATCCAATAGGGCGCACCGCGCATGGGATCCGCTCGATAGAGAAAGACGAGGATGACGGCGCCGAGGCACGGACCGAGCAGATGGCTGATCACAAAGATGCGAGCCTGCCATAGCGATCCCGTATCGTTCCGCAGCTCGAGAGGAACGAGCCGGTCGACCCTGCGAATGATGCTCTCGCTGATCACGCTTCCTGCTCCTTTTGCGGCGGCTACGCGACGTCGGCGAAAGGCCGGACCCGTTTTCCGGCGGTCTTGGCCGCGAGGTAGTCCTGATATTCGCTTTGAGCGGCGGCGACCGCGGCGCTGAAACCTTCGACGAAATCCGCGATGTTTTGGCGCGTGTGTCCCGGCATGACCTGCAGGCGGAAGCGTGCATTGCCCTTGGCCACGGCCGGGAACTCAACCATGTTGGCGACGAGGCCAAGGCGCGGAAGCCGCCGGCTCACCATGCGTGCCACCGCCTCTTCGCCAACGACAACCGGTACGATCGCCGAGGGAATGCCGAGCAAGTGCAGCCCCTCCATCTCCAGCATCTCGCGCAGCAACATGGCGCGCTCCATCATCTGCTCGCGCAGCCCGCGTCCCCGCTCCGAGCGGACGATGTCGAAGGCCTTGGCGACCGTCGCCGCCTGAACCGGGGAAAGCGTGTTCGAGAACGTCGCCGAACAGCCATAGAATTTGAGATACTGCCGTACCGCCGGCGAATTGCACGCGACGAAGCCGCCGTTCGAGGCGAAGGTCTTCGAGAAGCTGCCCATGACGATATCGATCTTGCCGAGCATATTCTGTTTGCCGATGAAGCCTCGCCCGTCCGCGCCGATGCAGCCCAAATCATGGGCGACGTCGACGAGAAGCGTGGCATTGAACTCGCGGCAGAGCTCCTGAAGCGCCGCGAGATCCGGCGTATCGGAGTCCATCGAGAACAGGCTTTCCGTGACCACGAGGATCGCGTTTTCGGTGTTTCGGCCACGGATCCGCTGCAGATGGCGCCGTACGGAGCCGAGGTTCAAATGGCCGTGAAGATGCACGTTCGGCGTCGCCGACAGGGCGCCTTCCTGCAGACAAGCGTGCGACAGGCCGTCCATGACGACATGGTCATCCGGCCGTACCAACCCTTTGATCACCCCGTAACCGGCGGCCCAACCGGTCGGGTAGAGAATGGTGTGCCGCGCTTTGAGAAACTCGGAAATCGTTTCCTCGAGTTTCAACGAATATTTGGTATTTCCGGCCAGAGCGGAGGAGCCCGCGCTGTGAACGCCGTATTCGTCGATGACCGCTTTCGCCGTTTCCTTGATCTCCGGATCGGAGGAGAGGCCTAAGTAGTCCTGCGAGGCGAAGTTGACACCACGGTAGCCAGGGCCGGTCTCGTCTTTCGCTGCACAGACGCCGAGCGGCGCTTCCTCGGTGGACTTCGAATAAGACCACAAGCCAAGCTGGCGGCGGTTTTCTTGCCACCGGTAGAAATCCTCGACGCGGCCTAGCAGGTCAGGACCCTTCAGCTCGCGGAAGTCGCGCATGCTGCCCGTCAGAGCTGCCTCGAGCGACTGATAGGCCATTGGCTCTCCTCTGTATAATAATTAATTTGCCGAGTATGCAATATAGAAATTAAAAATCGGTTAAAGTCATAATATTACGCCAAGTAATACTCAAGTTTATTTAAAATTTGAGCCGCATTTATCGATAGTTATTTTGAATGCGAAGAGAAGTTGTTCGCCACGGCGACGAAAGTGGGCGCAGAAGCTGTTCCGCGCCGCTGTTCGACCGGCCCCGCTCTCTCTCCCCCCAAGCGGGAGAGGGGAATATTCACGTCAATACGCGGGATAGACCGGGTAATGCCAACCCTCTTGCCGCAGGCTGATGACCGGCGGATAGGAGGCGACCGAGCGGCGGCCCGAGAGCCGGCGATGCAGGGCGATCCCCAGCATGGAGAGCACGAACCCCAGAAGAAGACCCGCTGCGGTCATCAGCGTACCACCGCCTTCGTGGCTTTCGTAAACCCAGGTCGGGGCTTCGAGCTGCGGCCAGAAGCGGGATTGCAGCGCCGGCCAAGCGATCGCGCTCGCCAGCGAGCTGCCGAAAACGATCAGCAGCGAGAGCTGGGTTCGCGATCGGCAAGCGTGGCAACGCGGCACGCGAACGCGCACTTCATCCCAGTCTTTGCCGTGGTTTACGCGATAGCCAAGGGGGTCGAGCCGCCAGCCGGGGTTTGCGACCAACCGGAGCGCATAGGCGCAGTCCGCGATGGCGGGAGCGCCGCATTGCCAGCACGCGGCGGGTCGAGCCGAAGCCCTATCGATACCGGAACCGTCCTTGTCTTCCATGCGCGCCAAGATAATTGAGCGCACGGTCTCGCGACGCTGCAAATTGCACGGTTTTGAGGTAATCGCCGCGTTAATCGATGTCGCGACGGAAATGACGCTCGCGTCTCCGACGCAAGCGACCCCCCACCCTAACCCTCCCCCTCAAGGGGGGAGGGGATTCTTAGTGTCATTCGCTACTAGCTGAACGCGGCGGCGATTGTTGCCGTGTCGTCG
>JASHUO010000443.1 GCA_030039975.1 Alphaproteobacteria bacterium | reverse complement strand
GGAGACGAAAGCTTGTGTCTCGGAACGCGGCGACCGCCGCGATGCAGGCTGACGCTGGGCGTCGCGCAGCCGCGCGATATCCAGAATGAGAGCGACGCGTCCGTTGCCGAGAATGGTGGCGCCGCCGACGCCATCGATGGAATCGTAATTGGCCTCGATGCTCTTCACGACGACCTGCTGCTGCCCCAGCAGCTGGTCGACGACGATACCGATGCGTTTGCCGCCGTCGCTCTCGACGATGACGACGATGCCGAGACAGGGATCGGTGACTGCGTCCGGCACGGCAAAGCACCGGTGCAGATAGACGAGCGGCACATAGGCACCACGAATGGCCAAGACATCACCGCGGTCGACGACGGGATGGATGTCCGCGGGCTTTGGCCGCAGGCTTTCGACGATGTTGGTCAGCGGGACGATGTAGGTCTCCTTGCCGACGGCGACGACCATGCCGTCGAGAACCGCAAGCGTCAGCGGCAAGGATAGAATGAAGCGTGAACCCGAGCCGGCGGAGGACTCGACCGTGACGCGGCCGCCGAGCGCCTGCACGTTGCGCTTGACCACATCCATACCGACGCCGCGACCGGAGATGTTCGACACGTTGTCGGCGGTGGAAAAGCCCGGGACGAAGATGAGATTGTCGATCTCCTCGTCGGTGAGAGATGCTCCCGGCGCGACGAGGCCTCGGCTCTGAGCTTTGGCGAGCACCCTCTCGCGATCGATGCCGCGACCGTCATCGGCGATTTCGATGACGATGCGCCCGCTGCGATGTTCCGCACCGAGGTGGATCGTGCCTTTCGGCGGCTTGCCTCGCGCCTGGCGCGTTTCGGGAGATTCGATCCCGTGGTCGAGCGCATTGCGCAGGAGGTGCGTCAAGGGATCCGCGAGCTGCTCGATGACCGTCTTGTCGATTTCCGTCGCTTCACCGGTGATGACCAGATGCGCGTCCTTGCGCAATTGCGCCGCCAGCTCGCGCACCAGACGCGGCATGCGCATGAACACCGATTTGACCGGCTGGGCGCGCATCGCCATGATGCTTTCCTGCAGCTCGCGCAGATTCTGGGATAGCGTTTCGATGCCGTTGATCAGCGCGGACGCGGTATCGATCGGGAGATCCCGGCTGAACTGCATCAACATCGACTGGTTGATGACGAGCTCTCCGACGAGGTTGACGACGCGGTCGACCTTATCGACGTCGACCCGAATCGACTGCACGGCGGCGGGACCGTCCACGCGAGCACCGGGCTTCGCGAAGCTCCCATTCGGCGATCCCGCTCCGGGCGGCTGCGGCATGGCGCGGTCGAGAGGCCGATCGCCGGCCGGGGCGCGGCCGGAGACCGGGACAGCGGTTTCGGTCTCGATCGTCAATTCGCAGTCGTCGCTGACGAACTCGAAGACTTCTTCGACCGCCGCCTTCGCGGCCGTGGTCTCGACCTCGAGCGTCCAAGCGAGATAAGCCTGCTCGGGCTCCAGCGCTGCGAGGTCGGGCAGCCGCGAGAGATCGGCTTCGACCGTCACCTTGCCCAGGCGCTTCAGATCGCGGATGACGAGGAGAGGTTCATTGGCGCGCAGGAACATTTCCATGCGCGGGCTGAAGCGAATGCGGTATCGGCAGGGGAGGGTCGGATCGCCGGCGTTCTCGGCCTGAGGCCGCTGCGGCACGTGCTGCGCCGCGCCGGGGCCCGCGCCGCCGGCGGCCTCGCGAAGCGCGGCCGCCAACTCGTCCTCGAACCCGCTCTGGATCTCGCGGCCGGTTCGCGCGGCATCGATGATATCGCTGAGCGTATCGGTCGCGCGCTGCAGCAAGGCGATGACGTCCGGGGTGACGGCGACCCGCCCGTCGCGCATCAGGTCGAGCAACGTCTCGAACACATGGGCGAAGGCGACGAGGCGGTCAAAGCCGAAAGCACCGCCGCCGCCCTTGATCGAATGCACCGCGCGAAAGATCGCATGCATCGTCTCGTCATCGGCGCGCTGCTCGGCGAGATTGGTCAATTGCGCGTAAAGCTCGTCGAGCAGCTCGGCGCATTCTTCGAAATAGGTCTTCTTGAAATCGTCGACGCTGGTCACGGCCGGCTCGTCCCCAACGCTAGGCGCAGACGCGACTGGCGACGTCGACCAGCTTTTCCGGGTCGAACGGCTTGACGATCCAGCCGGTCGCTCCCGCCGCGCGGCCCTCGGCCTTTTTGCTCGGGTCGCTTTCCGTCGTCAGCATGAGGATCGGGATCGCGCGATAGCGGGGATCGGCGCGCAGGTTCCGGATCAGCGAGACGCCATCCATGTTCGGCATGTTGAGGTCGGTGATGACGAGGTCGACCTGCATCGAGCGCAGAGCGGTCAGCGCCTTCTGCCCGTCTTCGGCTTCGGTCACCTGAAAACCCGCATTGCGGAGCGTGAAGGACACCATGTCGCGCATGGTCTTCGAATCGTCGACCGCCATGACGTGCTTCGGCATGTTACGTCTCCTGAACCGCGAAAACCGGTTGGAGCCCGAGATCCACCAAGGCCTCGGTCAGCACCTTTGATGGGTTGCTCAGCCGGAAGGGCGTGCCGTGCGCTTCGGCGCTTTTCAGCGCCGCGACGAGAATCTGGATGCATGGCGTCGAGATACGCTCGACCCGGCTGCCATCGAGCAGGATGGGTTCAGCGGACAGAGCTTTTGCCTGCAGCTGCTGGTACAACGGCTTGGCGCCGAGCAGGTCTAGCGATGGCGGCAGAAGCTCCACCGCTCCGTTCTGCTGCGTCATGAGTTCCCCGATGCATTGAGCGAAGCGCTACAGTGAAGGGCGTCGCCGGAAGTAACCACACTCAACTATTTCTATCGGACCGAGCCGAATTTAAGCCAAATACTTGAAGTCTCCGTTAATGACGGCGACCTGAAATTGAAATACTCCACATTCACTGTCCATTCTTCTGATACGCCATGAATGCGAGCGACGATCGCCCGCGAAAGAGTGTGTGAAGACAGCGAAGCTGACGAAGGTGACGCTTTAACATCCGCGTGGATTCCGGCTTTCGCGGGAATGACGGAATAGTTTGATTTTGCTTTAGAAGCCGTCGCCCCCGCGAAAGCCCGGGGGTACGTACAAATCGCACCGACGCCATTTCCCCAGTTTCGCCTTGCCCGCGAAAGCGGGCATCCAGGAGGTTCAGCCCCGATGAACTGTGCGTATGGCTCTGGGTCCCCGCTTTCGCGGGGAAGGCGGAAGAGACACAGGAATCACAGTGCTTTTTCAGGTGTGCAAGTACGCTAGCGCGAAAGTCGGCGAAAGCGCCTTTGCGCGCGGAGCGATGCGCCGCGCGCGAGAAGGAACGCGCCCGGCGGTGCGCTCAGAAGGTATGGCGGAAGATAAAGAAGAGCGCCGCCGACAACATGATCGCGGCCGGGAGCGTCAGCACCCAGGCCATGACCATATTGAGGATCGTCCCGCGTTGCAGGCCGGAGCGGTTCGCCGCCATGGTACTGGCGACGCCCGAGGACAGCACGTGGGAGCTTCCAGATGACAGGAGCGTGACGAACCGGCTCCGCGCCGCCATTCGGTTTCGGGAGTACAGGTTTTCCCGACGGGACGCTCCGGGTTTGATCGCATTGCGGGCGGGGCGATGCCGATCAATCCTTGTGATTGTGCGACTGAGGCACTCGCTGATGGCAGGTGTGTGGCTGGCGCAGCGAGAGCGAACG
>JASHUO010000442.1 GCA_030039975.1 Alphaproteobacteria bacterium | reverse complement strand
TAGTGTAGATATCCATAATCGGAAGAACTGGCGCTTCGAAGGTTTACTGGACACCAACGGGACACCTCGGTTCTCAATGTTGACAACGCGGCCGGTGGTCCCGGTTGAGCAGGAGTGGCCGCCCACCCGGTGACGCCCAACTGACGCAGCTAGCTTCACTGCAATCAGTTGGGGCGTTGCAGCCAATCGATGACCATGCGCGTCACCTGCGCAGGCCGTTCGCGATGAGGGAAATGGCCGCACCCCTCGACCAATGCCCACTCGTACGGCCCCTCGAAGAACTCCTTCTGCGGCTCCAGCATCTCGCCGCGAAGATCGTTCGAGCCGCAAAGTGCGAGCGTTGGCACGGCGATCGGTCGATCGCACGCTTCCGTTATCCCGCCGAGGGTCGGATCGGCTTTGGCCGGATCGAACATGGCCCGGTAGTACGCGAGCGCGGCCGACAGAGCACCCGGCAGTGCGAGCATTCGTTTGACCTGCGCGATGTGCGCCGCGTCCTGGTGCCCGGGCGACCAGTAGTTCCAGAGGTAGTCGATAAACGCGAAGTCGTTCGCGACAACGACGGCCTCCGGCAGCCCCGAAAGCTGGAAGAACCACCAATGAAACGAGCGATGGACATGTTGTGGCGAGGACAGCAGCGTCCGCCGCATTTGACTCGGGTGCGCAACAGCCATTACCACGGCGCGCCGGATGAGTTCGGGGAATGCGGCGATGACGCTGTAAGTGATCCCAGCACCCCAGTCCTGTCCGACGAGGAACGCCGGCTCACCGCCACCCAAAGCGACGATCAACTCCTTCAAGTCGAGTGCCAGCGTCGCACGATCATAGTAGCCGGCATCCGGGATCTCCGTCGGTGGATAGCCGCGCAGAAATGGTGCAATCACGCGATATCCCGCTGCCGCGAGCGCTGGTATTTGGTGGCTCCACGAGTGCGCGTTGTCTGGAAAGCCGTGAACCAGAAATACTGTCGGCCCTCGGCCGTCTTCGAGATACGCAAACTCGACACCGTTCGCCCGCACGCGCCGTTCGTTCATAAGCGCCTCCCCGATCGATGGTCTGCTCCCTCGGAGCACCGATCCCCTATTCCGTCCAGTGCTTTGGCATGCGGCAGCCAAGTTTAACACCCAAGGCCCTGACATGCCGCTGGGCTCGATGCGGCCGTCCTTCTGGGGTAGCTCAATCTACTCTGACCGCAATTTCTTCCATCTTGGTACTTCGCGCTTACGGAGGATAGCCCTGCGCGATGATGCCTGAATTGGGCACCCGTTCGCCGCATGGTTGGACGCCTGCCGAGACAGCGAACCAAGTCGTACCTCCCACCTGTAGTTTTATCCGGCCGGCCATTCGATTTTCTCAAGCAGGCTTATGGTCATCGTCGGTTAACAATAAGGAATGACAGTTACGGCGGCACAGTCGCGTGCAGCTCGTGGGCTTCTGGGCATGACCCAGGTGCAGTTGGCGATAGCGAGCGGCGTCAGCCTGAGCACAATCGCGCATTTTGAAACCGGGCAGCGTCAGCCGGCCCCGGACAATCTAGCGGCGTTGCGGCGCGCCTTGGAGGCAGCGGGTATCGAGTTCCTTGATGAGAATGGGGGCGGTGCGGGCGTGCGGCTGAAAAAGTGATAGCGTGCCGTGCTATCGGGCCGACATAGAGGCCGTGAGCTCGGCACAGAGTGCTGCCGGGCTAAAGAAAACCCCGCTCGACGCGTGTTGGGGCGTGTCGAGCGGGTTACAAGTGCGCCGCCGCTGTCCGGGCGGTTGCGGCGGCTAATCGACAGCCTAGCTCCGCACTACGCAGCGGAATTGTGACGCGCGACACACCTGATCGAAGAAAAAGCCCTCGCGCGAGGCTCGGCCCTGCGCTGCGCAGGGCTATTTCACGTTGGGGGTGGGCGGGACCAGCGGCGCGTCGGCGTACGGAAAATAGCCGCTGGTTTCCTGCTTCTGCAGAGTCGCGTTCGGATTGATCGGCGTCACGCGCACCGGCTCGACGGCCGGGTTCGGGGATATCGTGCGGCTGGCATTCGCATAGTTCGCTGCAACCAGCGGGCCGCCCGCGGCATTGGGACCGGGGGCTGCAGCGGCAGTTGGCGTCTCGCCGGGCAGCGGCTGTTCGAGGGCGTTACTGCAGCCGCTCGCGGCAATCGCGGTAAGGCCGATGGCGGACAATGTAAGAGCGATCTTTCTCACGGTCGTATCTCCTTGAGTCGGGATTGCGGCCCCCTCCAGGGCACATGGTGCAGCTTCTCCAAGCCGGCCTGTGATCGACATCACATAAAGAAAAAGCCCGCCGGTGAGGCGGACTCGATTCGCTCTGCCGATCAAGCGCCGGGATAGCGCGTACGCCTCAGCCGCCGGCGTTCTTTGGGGTTCCTATTCGGGCTCGGGCGGCAGCGTCCGGCGATCGAGGTCGATGGGTGCGAGCTTGCCGCGCCGGCGCGTCTCGCCGCTGCGTCGCGGTCGGCTGCCCCAGCGTGCGCTAAGACAACAACGCCATCACAACAGCTCAGCCCGGGCGCAGGCGCTGGAACAAGGCGAGGAAGAGGGCCCAGCCGAGGCCCCAGGCGGCGTTCAAAATGAAGCC
>JASHUO010000441.1 GCA_030039975.1 Alphaproteobacteria bacterium | reverse complement strand
GGAGATAGCTAGCGACGCCGGTGGGAAGGGTCGCCGCAAACGAGATGAGCCCGAGCCCGCCGACGAAGTGCCGGATGAGCCGGACCACCAGAAACATGCCGGCACAGGCGAGCGACGACCCAATGAAGGGCTGGAATTGCTCGCGCGCCGTCACCTGCGCCGTCTGCGACAGCTGACGGATGCCGACGGGGAAGCTGAAAACAAGGCGGGCAGACCAGACCAGCGCGACGATGGTGATACCGGCCTGTTGCGTCGCCACCGCGCCGGCGATCACGGCGCAGGCGGTGACGAGCCCGGTCACCAGGTTTCGGTGCGGCGCCCCGAGGGCGGTAATGCAGGACGGCACGAAGGCGCGGGTGAACAGGACGGCATTGTAGAGCGCGAAGATCTCGACAATGGGGATCGCCGGCCGCCATTCATTGCCGAAGAGACGCGGCACCACGTCGGGCGCAACCGCGGCGAGGCCGACGAGCGCCGGCGCGACGAAGGCGAAGCTGAAGCGCGATGCCGAGCGGAAGGCACGCTTGAGCGCCGGCTTGTCGGCTTGCAGCGCCGCGAACATCGGCAGGCCCAAGCGATAGGCGCTGGCGCCGAGAATGCCGGCGACGGGCTCCACCAGTTTGGCGGCGAAATTCAGATAGCCCACGGCATCGGCGCCATGATAGAGGCCGACCAGCAGCGGAAAAACGCGATTGACCGCCGACCACAACAGCTCCTGACCGGCGATCGGCCAGCCGAAGGCGAAGAATTCCCGACAAGCCGCCGGCGAGAATTGCAGACGAGGTCTCCGGACGCCGGCGGTCCACGACAGGATCGCCGTGCTCAAGCCGCTGACCAGCGTTCCAGCAATGATCGCCCAAGCCCCGTAGCCTGCGATCGCCAGCGCGATGGTGGATGCGACGGCGAGCAGCCGGCTCACCAATGCGCGCACCGACAAGCTGCGGAGGCTGAGCTGTCGCGCGAGGACGGCGCGCGGCAGCAGACTAGCGCCGGTGAGCAGCGCGCTGAAACCGAGCGCCATCACATAGCCCGCCAGCTCTGGCCGTTCATAGAACCGCGCGAGCGGTCCCGAAGCCGACCAGCAGCCGAGCGCCGCGGCGCTGCCCAAGCCGATCGACAGCCAGAAGGCGGTGTCGAGGGCCCGCTCGCTCAGCTGCGGCCGCTGAATGACGCCGCCGGTCAGCAGCGAATCGATAATCAAATCACCGTATTGGCCGATGGCAAGGGCGAGGGCCGCGACGCCGAATTCGGCGGGCCGCAACAACCGGCCGAGGACAAACAGGGAGACCACGCCGAGCACGGCGGAGGATGCGGTCTCGAGCAGTGCCCAAGGAAGCGATGCCAGAACTCTGTCGCGGATCGTCACCTGCTCGCCCAAACGTTAAGGCGCCGCGCGGCCGGTGCCACGACGGGTCTCCAACCTTCGGTAGAACGAGAATCCAAGACTAACGCGGGCCGGCCGCTCTCGTTCCAGCCGCATCGCCCCGGCGACAACACCGCATCCCACGGGAACTTTTGATCCCGTGCAGCGATAGCAAGGGCTCGCCTGGGAGTAGCGCAGGCCACGCCGGCGAGGGGGCAGGACACGAACATGCGGATCACCGGCGCGCTTCATGAATCGGCAAAGCTGCTCGCGCTGCTGCCGGTCAGCTGGCTCGTGCCGATCGAGCAATTGGGGCCGCTGGCCCGGGCCGTCCGAAAGGCGAAGGGGCGCCGCAACCTGCACAAAGGCGCCAGCGACATTGTCATCGCCCATCTCCTCGATGGCATAACGCCACCCGAGGCCACAGCCCTGTTCCGGCGCTGGCAGGCCCGCTCGCTCGAGATGACGCTGCACATCCTTGCGCTGCTGCGTCCCGGCCGCTCCTGGCGACCCAGCATCGAGGTGTCGGGGTTCGAGAACCTCGCCGCCGCTTTGCGCCGCGGCTCCGGCGCCATTCTATGGATCAGCGATTTCGTCTACCGGCCTCTGATCGTCCCCCTTGCCGTTCGGCAAGCCGGCTTTCGCAGCCCCGTCCACCTCTCTCGCCCCGAGCACGGCTTTTCGGTTTCGCCCTTCGGCATCCGCTTCCTCAATCCGCGCTGGGTCGCCGTCGAGAACCGGTTTCTGAGCGAGCGCATCGTGATCGAGAAGAACGATGCGAGCGCGGCGCTCAAGACGCTGCGCGCGCGATTGGCGGCGAACCAGATCGTCTCGATCACCGTCGCCGAAACCGGCCGGCGCACGCTCGACACCAAATTCCTGCACGGCACGCTCCGCGTAGCGACCGGCCCCCTTCATCTCGCGCGGAGCACCGGCGCACCGCTGTTGCCGATCTTCGCGGTGCGCAATG
Source organism: Alphaproteobacteria bacterium (assembly GCA_030039975.1). Taxonomy (GTDB): domain Bacteria; phylum Pseudomonadota; class Alphaproteobacteria; order ATCC43930; family CGMCC-115725; genus DAHUYF01. The sequence goes on along the minus strand of JASHUO010000441.1, from coordinate 461 downwards.
AGGCGGGCGCTTACAAGGTGTCGATCGGGCCGGCCTTGCCGGTCGATGATCGCGTCGATCCGCCCTATTCGACGGCGATCCGCGCCTATGCCGCGCAGCTCGAGCCCCTCGTCCAGAAGTATCCCGATCAGTGGAATGGCTGGATCGCGCTAGGGCGTCTCGTGGAGAAGACTCCGGCCTTCATCACGAACTTCGACTGCGCCAGCGCCATCGCGCGCGACCTGGAGCGCATCGGTCTTTCTCCTCAGGCAGCGCTCGGCTGACGCTACTCGAATGCGATCGATCGCGACCGCGAAGGACCTTTCGAGCATCGCGCTGCTGCGCGTTCGGAGCCGGGCGCCGTCAAGCTTGGCGCGCGCGGTTGTCGGCATCGGCCTGCGCAAGCGGCTCCAGCTTCTCGCCGAGCGGCGGGAGCTCTATCGGCGCGTTACCGATCCGCCCGAGATCGCGCGCCACCAGCT
>JASHUO010000440.1 GCA_030039975.1 Alphaproteobacteria bacterium | reverse complement strand
GTTTGCACCGGGGGATTCTGCGCTTGTGTCGGCGGATTGCTTTGCCCGAATGCGGCGGGAATCGCGGACACGGCAAAGGCCGCCGCCGTGACAAGAGCGATCGCGATTGCCGGGAAGGTCCGAAGGACCGCGTTGCCGAAGTTCATCATGGTCGGCGCTCTTGCTCGTGGGCTTGGGCAGCAAAGGTAACGAGCGGACCGGCTCTACAACCTTGATCTGGATCAAGCACGGCGCGTGCTCGATCCACCTCCCATAATGTGACGGATCCACGCGCCGTGGCAACCTTGTCGCGGTGCAGCCTCCGCAACCTACCCACTGTCTTGTTGTCGCTTACGCCAGGCCAGCCCTTCGGGTGAGTCGGTCTACCTCGGCGGCCGATCGCATGACCGGGTGGCCAGCCGTGCGCTGCCGGCCACCCGCCGGCGCCCTCATGCTTGGGCGATTGGATATCTGGCGAGTATCGCCCCGATGCTCTTGAGCGCCTTCTCCGCTGCGGCTTGCGGCGTCATCCCGCTGCGGATGATGTCAGCCTCGGCAACTCCCCAGATCTGCTGCGCATTCACCACCGCGTAGCCCGGGTTGAAGATCGGATAGGTCACGACCGTCGGGCTGAGGAGGCCCTCTCGCACATAGGCGACCCGATGCTGATCCTTGGGATCGAGCCAGAAGGGATCGCTCTTCACCAACTCCGGATAGGCCGGCAACCACCGCCCAAGCCCGCCTTTGAGATAGGCGTTCGACACTTTCGGCTGGATCACATATTTCATGAAATCCTTGGCCACCTCGGGATTCTTTGCCCCATTGGCGATGAAGCTCACGCCCACGCCGAGCTGCGCCTCCATCGGCTTGCCGGCATTATTGTTCGGCAGGCCCAAGGTCACGACGTCGTCGTACTCCGCCTTGTTGTGATAGAGCGCGACTTCGGTCGAGATCGTGCCGTCGAAATCCATGACGATTTCTTTGGCGTGGAATGCGTTGTTGTCGTCGGCATCGTTCCAGCTTATCGCTCCGGGCGGAACGTAGCCCTCCTTGAAGGCCGTCGCAATGTAGGTGAGCGATTTGATCACCGCCTCTTTCACCTGCGGATCATCGAGGTGCGGCTGGCCGTCCTTGGTGACGATGCCGTTGCCACCGTTGGCGATGAGGAAGTGATGAAACATGTTGTTGCCGTCGGCCGGCCCGGTGGTCGTCGCCTGCAGGCCGAGCGCGTAGACGTTGCGCTCGCTTTCGCGCAGTTTCTTCTGCATCGGCTTGAAGAAGTCCCAGAAGGCATCCCAGGTCTTCGGCGCCTCGGAGAGCTTATAGCCCGCCTTCTCCACCATCGAGCTCCAGACATGGAAGGGGACCACGGCGGTCTTGTAAGGCATGGCGTAGAAGCTGCGTTTCTTCGCGACCGTGTCGTAATACTCGGCACCCAGAAGCGCCGTCGGATGATAATGCGCCTTCTGAGTCTCGACGACGTCGCTGACATCGACGAGCTTGCCATGCCAAGCGTTCTGCGGGACGATGATCTGGTCAGCGACATCGTGCGTCATCAGATCGGGGACGTCGCCGCTCGTCATGGCCGAGACGATCTTCTGCACGAGCGGCGCAAACGGAATGATGCTGTAGTTGATCTTGTTGCCGCTTTCCTTCTCATAGGCCGCGACCATGCTGCGGAAGGCTTGATCCTCCTCAGGGATGAAGCCTTGGGTCCACCAGACGCTAGCGGTCTTAGCCGCCGCGTTGGCAACGAAGGGCCGCGACAGCGTTCCCGCCGCGGCCAATCCCAGCGATGCACGAAGCACCGAGCGCCGGCTCAGCTTGCTCATTCTGGTCCTCCCTGTGTTTTCCCTGGGCCGGGGGGCTGCCACCGCTGCAACGTCTGCGACAGACGCCAACGCGGGCGAGTCGCATCCGTCGGATCTCTGGCAAGCGCGCCAATGATTCCGACCATCGGGGTATCGTTGGCGAATGATCGCTCGTCGATGCTTACCGGGACGTGGCCCGATCATGAAAGTTATGTCATGGGCGCGCCTGCCGAGACTTTTGGCGTGCGGCTACGGATACCCGAAGGCTCTTTGGCCGAGCGCCGGCGAAGAGAAGTTGTCCGGAGCGATGCAGGTCGCGGCATCGCGCAAGCGGGCGCTGCCGTGCCGCTCGCGCGCCAAGGCGATCACAGCGATCTACGCCGGCCGGGTGGGTCGGCAACGACGCGAGCCGGCGCAGATGTTTGCTGCGACCGAAGTTGCGGACCGACTTGGCGGTCCTACTGTTTCTCGACGCCGCCGCTATTGACCAGCAGCGACACCGGTTTGCCGCTTTCCTCTGCCTTTGCGGTCCAACCATTCTTGATCTGATGGAGGTCCTTCACCTGCATATAGCCGTCGGTACGGATCTCACTCAGCGCTTCCGCCTTGCTCATGGGTGCCGTCGACGAACCAGATTTCGCAGCCTGCAGGTTGTTCGAAGCCGCAAGAGCGGCAAGGGGTGCCGCACAAACAAGCAACAGCACTGTTGCCGAAATCGCCAACGTCTTCATGGTGGTGTTTCC
>JASHUO010000439.1 GCA_030039975.1 Alphaproteobacteria bacterium | reverse complement strand
GCGAACTCCGGATGCGCGGCGGCGAATGTCTTCAACGTGTCCGGGTCCTTGCTTTTTGCGGTTAACAGCAGCGCGTAAAAGGCTTGTGGCGTCGACACTGCAAAGACCGGGGCGTTGATCATGGCGGTGCGCCATTCCTGCCCGTCCGGCGTCCATATGCGCAGCCCCATGCCCCGAACCCGCACCGTCGCGTCGGCCGCGTCCGCGTCAGCCGTGCCGAGATTGAAGCGCCCAAGCGCTGGATATTGGCCGCGGGCGAACACCTCGGCCCGTGACAGTGCCGACCCGGCCCCATTCGCTTCGAACGTGCCGGTGAAGCAGATCCCCTTGGCATGGTTCCGGCGATGGCCGAGCGACACACCCGTCGGCGGCGCGAACGCATTCACCAGCCTGTCCGGGGTGAGGCGGTCGGGTGAGAGCCATCCTGCGGTATAAGCGAAGGCAGCCGCGCCGCCGCCGATGACGGCAGCGATCAGCACCAGCGATCCAAATACGGAACGCCCAGGGGATCGGTCGGGTTGGGTCATTCAAACCTCGCCGTTGCGACGAAGAGGCGCCGATGCGAACAGTGCGCGGCAACGCCGGCCGAAGCAAGTCTCACCATGAATGACCGACAGGGTCTCGGCACGTTAGACGTTGCCAGGAGCTGTTAGCGCCGACCACCAAACCCCGGCCGCTTGTCTTCTCCCGGCGGGGTGCGATTATGCTGCCATGGCGCAAGACGAACCGGCTCCTGACCCGGCCCGCAGCACCCGCTGGGGACCACGATGACCGATCTGCCGACGACACTCGAGGCGGCGATACAGGACCCGCTGGTTGTCGCCCTTGCCCTCTTTGCCGTGGGCGGGATGCTGACGCATTGGCTGTTCCGCAAATATCCGCTCGGCCGAGCGATCGTGCGGATCGTCTTCCTCATTCTCTTGACGGTCGCTCTCGTGCGCGCCGACGTCGTTCCTTACAAACCTCTCGAAATGACGGGCTCGCCCCTCGGGGACGCGGTCCGCGCCATCCTGAAGATCACTTGGTGGCTTGGCGCCGCCTGGTTCGTCGTTGGCGTGTTGCGCGCGTTCGTCATCGTGGAAAGCCGGCCGCGCGAGGCCAAGCTGCTTCAGGACCTCATCGCCGGGCTGGTTTATCTCGCCGCGGTCTTCGCCATCATCTCCTACGTCTTCGATCTGCCCGTCCAAGGCTTGATTGCGACCTCGGGAGCCATTGCGATCATCCTCGGCCTCGCGCTTCAGAGCACTCTGGGCGACCTGTTTTCCGGCCTCGTGCTCAACTTCAGCCGGCCCTATCGGCCGGGCGATTGGATCAATCTTGAAGGCGGAACAACGGGCCGCGTCATCGAGATGAATTGGCGCGCGACACATGTTCTTACCGCGCGGCAGGATCTTGCCATCGTGCCGAACAGCACCATCGCCAAATCGAAGATCGTCAATGTGAGCTCGCCCTCCGGCGTTCATGGCATCACGATCACCGTCCAGCTCGACCCCAGGACACCGCCAGCGGTCGCGACCGAGCTCCTCGATCGCGCTCTCCTCAATTGTCGCCTGGTTGTTGCGGCGCCGTCGCCGACCGTGATGGTGAAGTCGATCACCGCGGCTTATACCGAATTCGAAATCACCTTCTTTGTCGAGGAATTGGCCGAGGCGACGGCGGCGCAGAACGAGTTGTTCGATCTGATTTTCCGGCACTTGGGCGCTGCCGGCCTGGATTTGGCGTCGCCGCAGAACGTCGTTTATCCGAGTGCGGAGCATCCGGCTCCGAAGAAAGCAAAGACGCGGGCGGAAATCGCGCTGGAGCTGGTGGCGACGTTCGCTGCTCTGACCAGCGCCGATCGGGCCGCTATCGCGGCGAAGCTCAAGCCACATTCCTATGATCAAGGCGAGACATTGGTCGAGCCCGGGCGGGTGCTGCAGTCACTGTTCGTCATCGCGAGCGGCGTCCTGTCGATCATTCGCGACGAGGCCGAGGTCGAAACGGAATTGGCACGACTTGGACCTGGCGACCATTTCGGAGAGATCGGGCTGCTGACCGGCTCTGCCAGTGCTGTGACGGTGAGGGCGCTGTCGCCGGCGATGATCTACGAGCTCGCCAAGACCGATCTTGCGCCCATTCTCGAAGCGCGGCCGGAAGTCTCTCAAGAGCTTTCTCGCGCCCTCGCGGAACGGCAGGTCAAGGGCCGCTCGACCGCCACGGGCGAGTTGGATAGCACCGTTCCGACGAATCGGCTGACGAGCTGGTTCGCCGACCAGATCCATCGGCTCTACACCATCGCAAACGCGGATTGAGCAAGACGTTGCCGCGTTCGCCTCTCTCGCTCATCAGCATCGCGAGCGGTGAGGGGTGGCCGCGCTCGCTACAGAGAAATCCGCCGCTCATTCAGTGAAGCGCTGGATACCGGCTGCGCCAGGCTGATGGTCTTATCGCTCGCAGGCCTTCCCCGCCGGGCCGTCGCTGCTGTCTGCGCCGGCACCAACCGCCGAAGCGGATGAACGAGGCGCGAGAGACGGCGTTCACAGGCTGGCGCCGGCTCGTCTTTCGATGCGCGGCACTTTTTGTGGACAAGCAGGAACATCCACCGGCAATCGGGAAGGGCGCGGCAGGGTTGAGCCGCGCGCGGCTTCACCATCGGCTCGGGAGGGTACCCATGCGCGTAATCCTCGCATTTGCCGCCGTCGCGGTGATGGCGTTGACCGCCCCCGCGTTGGCGCAGCAATCGGCAAACCCGCAGCAGGAGCGCATGAAGGCGTGCAGCACGCAGGCCGGCACGCAGCATCTGACGGGCGATGCGCGCAAGACCTTCATGTCGAGCTGCCTTGCGGGGAAGACGAGCGGCAGCGGCAGCACCACCGGGAATTCGCAGCAGCAACTCATGAAGTCTTGCAACGCGCAAGCCGGCACGCAGCATCTGGCCGGCGATGCGCGCAAGGCCTTCATGTCGACCTGCCTGAAGGGGCAATAGGCGGCCAGCTCGGCGCGACGGTCGCTCGCTCGGCGCTGCGTTGAGCGCGGCAAGATCACCGGGGAGACAGCCATGTGGGGCATTATCTGGATCATCATCATCGGCTTCATCGCCGGACTGGTGGCGCGCCTGCTATCGCCAGGACCCAACAAACCGTCGGGCTTTGTCCTGACCACGGTGCTGGGCATCGCCGGCGCGTTCGTCGCGACCTTCCTCGGCCAGATGGTCGGCTGGTACCGCCCCTATCAGGGGGCGGGGTTCATCGGCGCGACCATCGGCGCGGTGATCGTCTTGATCATCTGGAACCGGCTCGTGGTGCACCACGTCGTTCGCGATCCCGGCGACCAGACGAAGGCGGGGGGACCGCCCTGGCGCGCCTCGCCCTAACAAAACGGGGAGAAGGAGGAGGAGAGAGAGATGGGACTTCTCGACATTCTCAACGGCATGATGGCCGGCCCTCGCGGCCAGAGCCAACCGAGTGGTGCTAGCGGCAGCGGTGGTGGAATGTCGCCGGTGACGATGGCGCTCATGGGATTGTTGGCGTACAAGGCGGTCAAGAGCTTCACCGGTGCTTCGGCGGCTGGTCAGCCGACGGCTGACCCCGCGAGCGCGGGCATGGCGAGCGGCGGGTTGGGCGGGATCGTCGGCAGTTTGCTCGGCGGTGGTGCCGGTAGCGGTGCCGCCGGAGGCGGGCTGGGCGGTCTTCTCGGCGGCAGTTCACCCGGCGCTGTCGTGAGCAGCGGGCTTGGCAACCTCCTCAAGGATTTCCAGAACGGCGGGTACGGACAGGCGGCGCAATCCTGGGTCGGCCAAGGCGCCAATCAAGAGATCGCACCGAACGATCTGGCGAAAGCGATCGGCCCCGATGCCCTCAATGCGATTGCCCAGCAGACCGGCATGAACCGCGACGACCTGCTCGCCTCTCTAAGTCAGCATCTGCCGGAGCTGATCAATCAGCTGACGCCGAACGGCCGCTTGCCGACGGAGCAGGAAGCCTCTCGCATGGTGTAGCGCCGACGGCGCTGCGCTGCGCTATGGATGCTTCTCATTCTTCGCCGCGCGGAAGCCCTCCGCCGCGGTATCTCTCTCGCACATATACGCGCCTTTTTTCGTGTTGCCGTAATTCTTGTTCCCGCTGAAGTGATAGACCTTGCTGCTGAGATTGGCCCAGACGACGGTGTCGCCCGGGCAATGCGCCTGGGCCTGCGCTTCGGTGGCGAACTGTCCCGCCCCGGTTGGGGTGCCGGCGTTGGTCACCGCCGAAGGTTTCTTTGCCGTGCTCGGAGCGGGAGCGGTCGCGGCGGGCGTGGTCGTCCCTGCGGTCGCGCCTGCCGTGCCGCGGCATTGCGCCATGAAGTCCTTCTTCTTCGTGCCGCTGGCCTGAAGCTGGGCTTTGTTCGCCGTCCACTCGGCGTTGCATTGCTTCGCGGTCTTCTGTTGCGCCGGCGCGGCAGCGGTCGTGGCGGGCGTGGTCGTTCCTGCGGTCGCGCCTGCCGTGCCGCGGCACTGCGCCATGAAGTCCTTCTTCTTCTGGCCGCTGGCCTGAATCTGGGCCTTGTTCGCGGTCCATTCAGCGTTGCATTCCTTCGCGGTCTTCTGTTGCGCCACTACCGGCGCAGAGAGCAGCAACAGCGCGGCGAGAGCGGTGGCGCACAGCATGCGTAGGGACGGCGTGGTCATGGCACGACCTCGGCGGCTTGGTGATCGCTGTCCTGCGAGCCTGAAATGATCGGATTCACCAATGACGCGACCGCGAGCGGCATCGCACGGGTCACTCGCGGGCGACATGCTCGTCAGCATGGCGCTCGGGGCCGAGGTGAACTATCAGGGAATGACCTGAGACACGGCGCGGAATTTGCCTATTCGGGCGTCGGCCTCACATCGCGCGAGCGAGCGGTCAGCTCATTTCTGGTTGTGCGCCCTAATCGAGCGGACAATGCGCGAACGGGTGCGCGCGCTCGAAGGCGCGTGCGGCGCGCAGCACCAGCGCGTCATCATAGCGGCGGCCGACGATCTGCAGGCCGATCGGCAAGCCGGCGCTGGTGACGCCGCACGGCACGCTCGCCGCCGGCTGGCGCGTCAGGTTGAAGGGGTAGCTGAAGGGCGCCCATTCGATCCATTCCCGCTGGCTCGCGGGGTCGCTGAGCAGCGCCCCGGCCGGCAGCGCCGGCACCGCGACACTCGGCGTCAGCAGCAGGTCGAAGCGCCGGTGGAATTTTGCCATCTCGAGCGAGAGCGTGCTGCGCGCCACATCGGCGCTGACGTAATCGACGGCGCTGAGCCGCGCGCCCTGTTGCGCCGAAGCCTCGAGCCCGGGATCGATCCGGCGCCGCGCGTCGGCGGAATAGGCGCTCAAGGCCTTGGCGGCGCCCGACCACCACAAGGTGAGCCAGGCGTTGGCGGGATCGTCGAAGACCCGCTCGACGGTTTCGACTTCGGCGCCCAGCTCGGCGAAGCGCCGCGCCGCTGTCTCCGCCGCGAGGGCGATCTCGCGATCGACGCGCGCATAGCCGAGCGTCGGGCTATAGGCGATCTTGAGGCCGTTGACGCCATCCTCCAGCCCCTGTCGCCAGTCCGTGGCGTCGGGCGGCAGCGCATAGACGTCGCGGTCGTCGGCACCGCTGATGACGGTGAGCAGCAGCGCCAGATCCGGCACGCTCCTAGCCATCGGCCCGTTATGCGCGACGAGGCCGAAGATGCTGGGCGGGTAATGCGGCACGCGCCCGAAGCTGGGTTTCAGTCCCGGCAGGCCGGAGAAAGCGCAGGGAATGCGGATCGAGCCGCCGCCATCGGTGCCGAGCGCGAGCGGACCGATGCCGGCGGCGAGCGCTGCCGCCGCGCCCGCGCTCGAGCCGCCGGGAGTGTGCGCCGGGTTCCAGGGGTTGCGGGTGACGCCGGTTAGCGGGCTGTCGCCCACGGCTTTCCAGCCGAATTCCGGCATGGTGGTCTTGCCGAGAAGGACCGCGCCATGCTCCCTGAGCCGCGCCACCGGCGGCGCGTCCTCGTCCCAGGCCTGGTCGCGCTTCACCAGGGTCGAGCCGCGCAAGGTCGGCCAGCCCTTGGTCAGAAAGAGGTCCTTGATCGTCACCGGCACGCCGTCGAGCAGCCCGACCGGCGCGCCTTTCATCCACCGCGCCTCGGCGGCGCGCGCCTCGGCGAGGGCGCTATCCCGCGCCACCAGAGCGAAGGCGTTGATTTTGGGCTCAAGGCGGTCGAGCCGTCGCAGCAGCGTCTCGGTCACCTCGACCGGCGACAGGCGTTTGCGGCGATAGGCCTCCACGAGCTCACCCGCCGTCAGGAAGGCGATCTCACGCTCGGAAAATTCGCTCAAGGGAACCTCGCGCGTCCAGGACGACGCCACTATCGGCCAAGGCCGCGGGTCCCGACAAGCGGCGGTTCCGGCATCGAACTTGCAAAGCGGGCGCGGGTGGCAAAGAATAATCAGAGGAAGGCTCGGTATGGCAAGCATCAAGCGTGGATTGCCGCGGCTGGCGGTGGCGGCGGTGCTGGCGGCATTGCTGGGGGCGCCGGCGCATGCCCAAACTTCGGGCAAAACGATCAAATTCATTCCCCAGGCCGATTTGCGCGTCCTCGATCCGATCTGGACCACGGCCTACATCACGCGCAATTACGGCTATATGGTGTATGACACGCTGTTTGCGCTCGACGAGCACCTCCATCCCCAGCCGGAGATGGTGGGGAGCTATAAGGTGAGCGACGACAAGCTCACCTACACCTTTACCTTGCGCGACCACCTCAAATTCACCGACGGCATGCCGGTGCGGTCCGCCGACTGCATCGCCTCCCTGGCGCGCTGGATGAAGCGCGACGCCCTCGGCCAGGCCATGGCCCAGGCGGTCGGCGAGATGAAGCCGGTCGACGACCGCACCTTTTCGATCGTGCTGAAGAAGCCCTTCCCGCTGCTGCTCGATGCGATCGGCAAGCTCTCCAGCAACGTCCCCTTCATAATGCCGGAGCGCGTCGCCAAGACCGACGCCAACACCCAGATCACCGATCCAACCGGCTCCGGCCCGTTCAAATTCCTCAAGGATGAATGGGTGCCGGGCAGTAAGGCGGTCTTCGTCAAGAATCCCGACTACGTGCCGCGCAGCGAGCCGCCGAGCTGGGCGGCCGGCGGCAAGGTGGTCAAGGTCGACCGCGTCGAATGGGACTATATCCCCGACCCCGCTACCGCCGCCGCCGCGCTCAATGCCGGCGAGGTCGATTGGTGGGAACAGCTGCCGCCCGATCTGGTGCCGATGCTGCGGCGAAACCAGGACGTGGTGGTCGCCGATACGGATCCGCTCGGCAGCGTCGGCGTTGCGCGCTTCAACAGCCTGCTGCCGCCCTTCAACAACGTGAAGATGCGCCAGGCGCTGCTCTACATCGTCAACCAAACCGACATCATGACGTCGGTCGCCGGCGATCCCGAGAACTGGAAGGCCTGCTATTCCGTCTATACCTGCGGCACGCCTATGGCGAGCGACGCGGGCGCCGCGCCGCTCATGGGCAAGCCCGATCCGGCCAAGGCCAAGGCGCTCATCAAGGAGGCGGGATATAACGGGGAGCGCATCGTGCTGCTCACCGCCACCGATCAGCCCAGCATCAATGCGCAGGCCAATGTCGTGGCCGACGAGATGCGCCAGATCGGGCTCAATGTCGATCTGCAGGCGATGGATTGGGGCACGCTGATCAATCGCCGCGCCAGCAAGGCACCGATCGACAAGGGCGGGTGGAACATGTTCTTCACCTGGTTTGGCGGCGCCGACATGCTCAATCCGTCGCTCAATTTCCCGCTCAACACCGTCGGCGAAAAGGGGTGGTTCGGCTGGGCCTCCGACGACAAGATCGTGGCGCTGCGCGAGCAATGGATGCAGGCTTCGGACGCCGCGGCGCAGAAGCAGATTGCCACCGCCATACAGGAAGAGGCGTTTTCCAGCGTGCCCTTCATCCCTACCGGCCAGTTCATCATGCCCACCGCCTTCCGCAAGTCGCTGAAAGGCGTGGTGCCGGCGCCGGTGGTGTTCCTGTGGAATGTCGAGAAGGATTGAGCGCACGGCTTCTTCCGTCCGGTTGATCGTGCCGTTGCGCACGCCTCGGGCATAGCCATGTTCGCTTATCTCGTGCGCCGTCTCCTCGCCACCATCCCGGTGATGGGCGTCGTTGCGCTCTTCGTCTTCTCGCTGCTTTATATCGCGCCCGGCGATCCGGCCGCGGTGATCGCCGGCGACTTCGCCACCGCACAGCAGATCGCGCTCATTCACCAGAAGCTCGGCCTCGACGAGCCGTTCTTCGTGCGCTTCGGCCACTGGCTCTGGGCCGTTCTCCACGGTGATCTCGGCATCTCCATCTTCACCAACCTGCCGGTGACGCAACTGATCGGCCAGCGGCTCGAGCCGACCTTGGCGCTGACCTTGACGACCTTGGTGGTCACCATCGTCTTCGCCGTTCCCTTGGGCGTGATCGCCGCCTGGAAAGCCGGCACCTGGATCGATCGCCTGGTGATGATCGTCGCCGTGGCGGGGTTCTCGCTGCCCGCCTTCGTGCTCGCCTACCTCCTCATCCTTGCCTTTTCGATCAAGCTCGATCTGTTGCCGGTCCAGGGCTATGTCAGCTTCCGCGACGGCTTTCTGCCTTTCATCGAGCATCTCATCCTGCCCAGCATCACGCTCGGCCTCGTCTATGGCGCGCTCATCGCCCGCTTCACCCGTGCCAGCATGCTCGAAGTGCTGAGCCAGGATTACATCCGCACGGCGCAGGCCAAAGGTCTCGCCAATGACCAGGTGCTGCTGCGGCATGCGCTCAAGAACGCGGCGGTGCCGATCGCCACGGTGATCGGCATCGGCATTGCTCTGCTCATCAGCGGCGTCATCGTGACCGAGACGGTCTTCGCCATTCCCGGCATCGGCCGGCTTACCGTCGATGCGATCCTGCGTCGCGACTACCCCATCATCCAGGGCGTGGTGCTGCTGTTCTCGGCCGCCTATGTGCTGGTCAACCTGCTTGTCGATGTCAGCTACACGCTGCTCGACCCGCGTGTGAGGTACTGACGTGGCAGCGATCTCCGCCGATATCGTCGTCCGCGCGCCGCGCCGCCGCTGGCTCCGTGAGACGGTACGGCGCCATCCCACGGTCGTTGCCGGCTCACTGATTCTGCTGGCGATGGTCGCGATGGCGATCTTTGCGCCCTATCTCGGCACCGTCGACCCGATCGCGGTCGCGCCGGTGAAGCGCCTGCGCTTTCCCTCCGAGCTCTACTGGTTCGGCACCGACGCCTATGGGCGCGACGTCTACAGCCGCACGCTCTACGGCGCGCGCGTATCGCTCCAGGTCGGGTTGGGCGTGGCCTTGTTCGCCACCGTCTTCGGCCTCGCCATCGGCCTCGTCACCGGCTTCGTCCGGCTCGCCGACGCGCTGCTGATGCGCGTCATGGACGGGCTCATGTCAGTGCCACCGGTGCTGCTCGCCATCGCGCTGATGGCGCTGACCAAGGCAAGCCTCGGCAACGTCATCATCGCCATCACCATCTCCGAAGTGCCGCGCGTCGCCCGCCTGGTACGCGGCGTCGTCCTCTCGCTGCGCGAGCAGCCTTTCGTCGAGGCGGCGAGGGCGGCCGGGACGCCGCTCTTGCGCACGCTCTGGCGCCACATCCTGCCCAACACCATCGCGCCGGTGCTGGTCCAGGCGACTTACATCTGCGCCTCGGCGATGATCACCGAGGCGGTGCTGAGCTTCATCGGCGCCGGCACGCCGCCGCAAATCCCGAGCTGGGGCAACATCATGGCCGAGGGTCGGCTCTACTTCGAGATCAGGCCTTATCTCATCATCTTCCCCGGGCTCTTCCTGTCGGCGACGGTGCTGGCGGTGAACCTCGTCGGCGACGGCTTGCGCGACGCGCTCGATCCGCGGCTCGCGCGGCGCATGTGAGCGGCGCATGAGCGAGCCACTTCTTGCCGTCGACGATCTGCGCACGCAGTTCTTCACCCGGGATGGCGTCGTGCGTGCGGTCGATGGCGTCTCCTACGCGGTGCGCGCGGGCGAGACCTTGGCGGTGGTTGGCGAAAGCGGCTGCGGCAAGAGCGTCACCGCGCTCTCGATCCTCCGCCTCGTGCCGTCGCCACCGGGCCGCATCGTCGGCGGCGCGATCCGTTTTCAAGGCCGCAACCTGCTCGAGCTCCCGGAGGCCGAGATGCGCCGCATCCGCGGCAACGAGATCTCGATGATCTTCCAGGAGCCGATGACCTCGCTCAATCCGGTGCTGACGGTGTCGCATCAGATCGGCGAGACGCTGCGGCTGCATCAGGGCCTCGACGGCCGCGCCGCGCTCGCACGGGTCGTCGAGATGTTGCGTCTGGTGCGCATTCCCGAGCCCGAGCGCCGCGCCCGGCAATATCCGCATGAGCTGTCGGGCGGCATGCGCCAGCGCGTGATGATCGCCATGGCGCTCGCCTGCAATCCCAAGCTGCTGATCGCCGACGAGCCGACCACCGCGCTCGACGTCACCATCCAGGCGCAGATCCTCGATCTCATGCGCGAGCTGAAGGCGAAGATCGGCGCGGCGATCATCCTCATCACCCACGATCTCGGCGTGGTCGCCGAGATGGCCGAGCGCGTGGTCGTCATGTATGCCGGGCGCAAGGTCGAGGAAGCGCCGGTGCGCGCGCTCTTCCGCCGTCCGCTTCACCCCTATACGCGCGGCCTGCTCAACTCGGTGCCGCGGCTCGGCGCCGCGCAGGGCCGCGACGCGCCGCGGCTCGCCGAGATTCCCGGCACCGTGCCCTCGTTGCGCGAGGAGATCCGCGGCTGCGCTTTCGCACCGCGCTGCGCCTACGCGACCGAGCGCTGCCGCAGCGAGGCGCCGCCGCTCGAAGAGAAGGCGCCGGGGCATTTCGCCGCCTGTTTTGCCGCCATGCGGCTCGCCTCATGAACGCGCGCGCGATCCCGCCGCTCATCGAGGTCGAGGGGCTGAAGAAGCATTTCCCGGTGCGCAAGGGCGTCTTCTCGCGCATTGCCGGCTATGTCTACGCGGTCGATGGCATCAGCTTCCGCATCGAGGAAGGCGAGACGCTCGGCCTCGTCGGCGAAAGCGGCTGCGGCAAATCGACCGCGGCGCGCGCGATCCTGAAGCTGATCGAGCCGACCGCCGGCACGGTGAAGCTGCGCGGCGAGCGCGTCGATCATCTGCGGCAGACGCAGATGCGGCCCTATCGCCGCGAGATGCAGCTCGTCTTCCAGGATCCCTATGCCTCGCTCAACCCGCGTCTTTCCGCCGGCGAGATCGTCGCCGAGCCGCTGCTCAACTACGACGTCACCCGCGGCCCCGCGCTGAAGCAGCGGGTCGCCGAGCTCTTCGCCAAGGTCGGGCTGCGCGAAGAGGCGATGCGGCGCTATCCGCATGAATTCTCCGGCGGGCAGCGGCAGCGCATCGGCATCGCGCGGGCGCTGGCGCTCAGCCCCAGCCTCATCGTCTGCGACGAGCCGGTCTCGGCGCTCGATGTCTCGGTTCAGGCGCAGGTGGTGAATCTGCTCAAGGATCTGCAGCGCGAATTGAAGCTCTCCTATCTCTTCGTCGCGCACGACCTTGCCGTGGTCGAGCATATCAGCCACCGCGTCGCGGTGATGTATCTCGGCCGCATCGTCGAGCTCGCCGACCGCGAAACGCTCTTCCGCGCGCCGCTCCACCCCTATACCGAGGCGCTGCTCTCCGCCGTGCCGGTGCCGGATCCCGATGCGAAGCGCGAGCGGATCATCCTCTCGGGCGATGTGCCGAGCCCGATCAA
>JASHUO010000438.1 GCA_030039975.1 Alphaproteobacteria bacterium | reverse complement strand
CTCCGCCACCATCTCATGCAACGCTTAAATCGTCAGCGCCGGGAAAGGCGCCGTGAGAGGAGATGATCGTGTCCGCGCACCTGATTTGGCGGGTAGCCCTGCTTGGCATCGTGTTCGCCGCCGATCTGGTGGTGTTCATCGGCCTCTGCCACGATGAGCTCCGCGGCTGGCGCGTCCGCCGGCGGACACGCGACACCAAGCCCATGGGCGACGACGTCTCGGCCTTGCCGTCGAGTGCGCGCTGACCGATCGGCCGCGGGGCTGGAACCCCTGCGCTGGTTCAGCCGTTTCCTTGCGCTGTGTGGTTGAGGAATCCCAACGAGGGCGCGTGATACCCCCGCTGCTGATGCGCATCGCCACGATCTTCCTTGCGCTGATCCTCGGCATCAGCGGGGCGATCTTCACCTTTGCCAGCTTCTACGACCCGCCCTTTGGGCAATATGCCGTGGTAACCCTCTTGCCCTGCGCGGCCATGATCTGGGCGCTGCCGACCAACAAGCGGTCCAAAAAGAAACCACGCTAGGCGGCTCGGGACCGGTTCAAGCCCGTCGTTCTGCATCGCTGTCGCCGGCTCGTTCCGGTTGTCAGACGAGGAAGGACGCGCCCCCGGCGGTCAGGGCGGCGGCGAAAAACTTCATCGGCAGCGTCCAGCCGATGATCGGCACGAAAGCGGTAAACAACAAGAAAGCACAGAGAAACAGCGCGATCCTCAGCATGGCCCAACGCATTCCGTCCCCCTTTTGCGCGTTTTCTGCATGGTATCGGGAACGCGGGGGTTGCGAGCGTGGGAAAATTGTGTCGCCGGGCTCGATTTCTACCGCGGCGCAAAATTAACCCCTTCGTAGCGATCCCCGAATAGCCTCGAAGCGCAATTTTCCCTGCAGGACCGCTGAGCGCCGCGATGCAGCAAGAAAGCACGCCTGGTGCGGCGATGAAGGAACGCCGCAAGCATCCGCGCACCGAGACGTTTTGGCGCGGGATGCTCAGGACATCGTCCAAGGCGCTCGATTGCCGGATCGTCGACGTCTCGGCGGAAGGCGCGCAGCTTCGGCTGGTGACGCCGCAAATCGGTGCCGCGGTCGGCGTGAGCGAAAGCGTGATGCTTACCGTCGAAGGCATCGGACGCGTGATGGGACGCGTCGTATGGCAGCGCAAGAGCTCGATCGGGCTGCAGTTTACCGATCCCCACACCATCGCTGTCTGGAGCGCCGCCATCGCCACACCCGCCCGAGACAAGCGCGGCCGGCTGCTCGGCACGAAGCTCCCGGCGGAAAGACCAACCGACTGACATCAGGCTCCACGCCGACGCGCTGAGCCGCATCGCTCATCCGTCGGCGCGCGCCGAAGAGCGGCGTTGCCGCTGTGCTCTGCGCAGCTTTGTGGAGTCAGAAGCCGAGAGCGCCGAGAGACACCGAGGGCCAAAGCGATCACCAAGAGCACGGCATTGACCTCGCCCGCCTGAATCGATCGAAACCCCGGCGCGCCCGTCCTTCGCCGTCACGAACGCAGTTGCGCCGGAGCGCAGGATCCCGCTTCATTTCCTGTGGATAAGCCCCGACGGTCGATATGGCGGTGGTAGGATTGCGTGTCCCCACATGCTAGCATTGGCTTCTCAGGCCGTGTCGTGGGGGGCACATGTATACAATTGAATGTGATCAAGCCGGCACGACATCCACCCTTCCCGTATCTTTTCCGGACAGGCACCTTGCAGTTGCAAATGCTTGTGAGCTTCTCCGAGCCGGCTTTCGCGTGATTCGGGTTGTCGGGCCTGGCTTCGAGATGAGGGCCGACGCGCTGCGCGCACGCAAGCGCGTTGCTTCCGGTGAGGTCTGGGGCGTCAACCCGGCGTTCTAGAGGGAAGCCGCAACCGAGGTCGAAGAACGCAGCGGCCACGCCGCAGCGCTTAGCGAGGCTCGCGCTTCACTGCATCCGCGCCGCGGCGCGCTGCAGCGGTGACCGTCGCGGCCCGGCTGCCGCGAACCGGTCTCGCCGACTTGCCGCTCCGGGCCTTGCCGCCACCCGCGACGCGACGCGACGCCCGGCGCGAGCAGTAGAGCTCATAGAGCAGGCGAAGCACCTGCGCCGCCGCCGAACTGTTGAGCCGATAATAGATCGTGCGCGAATTGCGCCGCGTGCGCACCAGCGCATCGCGGCGCAACCGGGCCAAATGTTGCGACAGATGCGGCTGTCGCACGCCGAGCAGCGCTTCCAGTTCGCCGACGGATTGCTCGCCATTGGCCAGGTGGCAGAGGATGACGAGCCGGTGCGGATTGGCGAGCGCCTTGAGCAGCGCGGTCGCGGCCGCGGCGCTTGCTTTCATCTTTGCAGTGTTCATCACCGGCGAGCCGCCTTGTCCCGTTAGCCGAACGCCGGTTGAGCATAGTGGCCGCGCGCTAGCGATCAACTGTCTCGCGCGACCGCACGGAGCCGATGCTGGTCACGGCTTCGTGTTGACGCTGCGCCCAGGCAGGAAGTAGCGCCGCCGCCTGTTGCTACTGCGCCCCGGTGAGACGCTGCATGAGCTTCGCACGAACCGTCGGGTCGTTCTGCGCAACCGTGAGGATCTGATTGTACTCGTCGACCGACAATCCGTGATCGTTCACCGCTTTTTTCAACGCGGCGTTTCCTTCGCTCGCCAGCTTTGGCTTGTCGGCCGGTGCCGCGGCATCGATCTTCTGCCGGTAGTCGCGTTGCAAATCCGTCACCTGCTTCATCGCGGCGGCGGTGGCATCGAGCTTTTGATCGGAGATGGCGGCAGACGGCGCAGCCTGCGTCGGCTGCTGGCTCTGAGCCATGACGGTCGGAGCTGCCAACAAAACGCCGGCGCCGAGCAGAGCGGCTGCGAGAGGCGATATCACTGGGCGCATGGAACTCTCCTTGCTTGCGCGATTCGCGACGAGTCGAAGATGAATCGAGAAGTGGAGGATAATTGCT
>JASHUO010000437.1 GCA_030039975.1 Alphaproteobacteria bacterium | reverse complement strand
GTCCCCGCGAAAGCGGGGACCCAGAGCACGCGCCCCAGTCATCGCCTCTGAAGCCCTGGATGCTCGCTTTCGCGGGCAAAGCGATGGTTGGTTGAGGAGGCGCGAGATGTGTGCATGCCCCGCCGGCGTATGGAGCGCGGAAAAGGGAGGGACGGACCGCGTCAGGCCGGCGCGTCCCTCACTAGTCCGATGTCGCCCTGTCGCTCGGGAGGGAGAGCGGGACAAGCCGACAGACACGGAGTCTCGCCGCGGTCTGGCGCCTCGCCTATCCGGTGGACACTGTATTTCTGCCCTAGGCATAGCCCGTCGGCATCGGCGCGCGGTGCCAATTCGCGCGGCCATCAACCCGGCCGCGCTAACCCGACCAGCCAATGGACTTTATAGGGCGATCATCTCGAAGACGTGATAGCCCCACGCCGGCATATCCAGATAGAGCCCGCGGGAGACGAGATCGCTGCCATCGCGATCGAAGCGGGCAGCGCCCATGACATCCTCGAGCCGCACCATGCCGCTCTGCAATTCGGAAAGCGGGAGGCGGACATAGCATTGGCTCTGATGCCCGGCATAGTTGACGGCGATCATTCGGCGCCGGCCATCCGCTTCCATCCAGATCGCGGCAATGAAGCAATCCCACGTCCAATTGCCTTCCCAGGCCGGCGCGCAATCGAGGAGCCGCCACGCGCCCTGCCGAAGGACCGGCTGCCGCAGCACCGCGAGCAGCCGCTCGTAGAATTGCTGCAGCGCCGCGTCGCTCGCTTCGAGCGGCGCCCGGACCAGATGCGGCGAGATGCGTTTCTTGCGGCCCTCGAACTGCCCCTGATGAAAGAAGCGCAGGCCCGGCGACAGGTAGGTCAGGATCGCGGCAGCCTGGTGCTGGCCCGGCGCGAAACTCGCGGCGGCCCGGGGTTCATCGTGATTTTCGAGGAAGCGCGCGAGCCTCTGCTGGTAGTCCAGCCCTGCCGCGAGATGCGCGCGCACGGGCCGCGCCTCGCCTTGGCGCAGCCGATCGTAGAGCCGCTTGTCATAGGCGTCGTCGAAGCCCTGCTGCAGCATCGTCCATTCGAGGTCCCAGTAGACTTCGGCCATAAACCGGAAGAGGGGCACCTGCTCGCGCACGCGGCGGATCGCTCCCGGCCAGAACAGCGGCGCCCGGCGGCCCCAGCTCCGCTCGAACACGTCCGGCAGCACGAGCATCGCCATATCGCAGCGCACGCCATCGCATTGGCGGCTGATGCGCAGCAACTCGCCGATCATCGCCTCCTGCGTCGCCGGATTGGCGTAGTCGAGCTGCAGCGTGTCGGGCCAGCCGGGGAAATAGGGGTCGCGGCCATGCGCCAGCAGCCGGTCGCCGCGCGCCCCTTTGACCCAGGTGTAGTTGTGCGGCGCGCGCGCCAGATCCAGCTCGGTGCCGGGCACGTAGTATTCCGGGTGCTCATCCACCCAGGGATGATCCAGCGCGGTGTGGTTGGGGACAAAGTCGAGCATCAGTCGCAGCCCGCGTGCCCGAAGGCGCTCGCGCAGCCTGGCCAGCGCCGCATCGCCGCCCAGCTCGGCGTTCACCGTATAGCCGCTGATCGCGAAACCGGAGCCGCCGATATCTCCCTCGCGCAGATCCGGCAGCGTCTCCTCGAATTCGCGGCGCCATCCCGGTTCGGCACGCGACACGCGCTTCCCCGCCGGTCCGGTTTGCCACACGCTCAGAAACCAGATCCAGTCGAAACCCATCGCCGCGAAGCGGTCCAGCTCTCCGTCCGGAATGTCGTCGAGCGTCGCCGGCCGCTTCAACGCGCGGCCCAGCTCGGTCAGCCAGACGCGCGTGTTGATCTGATAAAGCGCGGGATAAAGCGGTTCACCCATCCTCGACCTCGGCGGCGGCCTCGGCCTGCGCTTCATCTGCCGCCGGCGCGGCAACGCGCCGGGCGGGCGGCCTCGCCGGCGTCGCGGGCTCTACTTCCACGATCGCCGCCGACTTGCCGAGCTCGAGGGCCTGCTCGGCCGTGGTGGTCGCGAACAGGTGCATGCCGCGCGCGACGACTCCGGTCCAGCCGGTCTGGTGGCTCGCACCGAGCCCCGCCCCGTTGTCGCCGTGGAAGTACTCGTAAAACAGCACGTAGTCGCGCCAGTGCGGATCCTCCTGGAACTTCCGGGTGCCGCCAAAGACCGGCCGCCTTCCCTCCTTGTCCGGCAGGAAGATGCTGCTGAGCCGGCGCGAAATCTCCTCCGCCACCGCGTAGAGCGTCATCCGACGCCCGGAGCCGGTCGGGCACTCGACGGTGAAGTCATCGCCGTAATAGACGTAATATTGCATCAGGGCGCGGATGATCAGCACATTGACCGGCATCCAGATCGGCCCGCGCCAGTTCGAATTGCCGCCGAACATGCCGGTATCGGACTCCGCCGGCAGGTACGACACCCGGTACTCCTGATCCCCGACGCGGAAGACATAGGGGTGCTCGGCGTGATAGCGCGACAGCGCCCTTATGCCATAGGAGCTCAGAAACTCCTTCTCGTCGAGCATGATCGCCAGCACCCGGCGCAGCTTGGTCTCGTCGAGAACCGCTGCGAGGCGCCGGCCGGCATAACCGAGCTTCGTCGGATCGTGAATGAAGGCGGTCAGCTCCGGTCGCGCCGCCAGGAACCGGTGGAAGCGATGGACCAGTTCCGGGAACCTTTCAAGCGTCTTCCCCGAGAAGGAGGTGACCGCGCAGAGCGGAAGCAGGCCCACCATGGAGCGCACCTTCAGCCGCTCGGCGTGGCCGTCGGGCAGCCGGAGCACATCGTAGAAGAATCCGTCCTGCTCGTCCCACATTCCGGTGTCGCCGCCGGCATGTATCAGGCCGGTCGCGATCCACAGGAAGTGCTCGACGAATTTGAGGGCCATGTCGGCATAGGCCGGTTTGTATGCCGTCAACTCGGCGGCGATCTCCTCCATGTTCTGGCAGAACAGCGCCATCCAGGCGGTGCCGTCGGCCTGCTCGAGATAGCCGCCGGTGGGCAGCGGTGCGCTGCGGTCGAAAACGCCGATATTGTCGAGGCCGAGGAAGCCGCCTTCGAAAGCGTTGTTGCCGGCGCGGTCTTTGCGGTTCACCCACCAGGTGAAGTTGAGCGTCAGCTTGTGGAACTCGCGTTCGAGCCAGTCGATATCGCCCTCGCCTCGCCGGAGCTTGTCCAGATTGTAGGTAAAGATCGTCGCCCAGGCATGGACCGGCGGATTGACGTCGCCGAAGTTCCATTCATAGGCGGGAAGCTGGCCGCTCGGATGGAGATAGGGGCTGCGCAGCATCAGGTCGAGCTGCTGCTTGCCGAAATCCTCGTCCACCAGGGTCAATGCCAGGACGTGAAAGGCGAGGTCCCACGCCGCATACCAGGGGTATTCCCACTTGTCCGGCATCGAGAGGACGTCGGCGTTGTAAAGATGGTGCCAGTGCTCGTTGCGCGGCGCGGGTCGCCGGTCCCGCTTGAACGGATCGGCGCCGTGCTCCTCGAGCCAGCGGTCGACATCGTAGTAATAGAACTGCTTCGACCAGAGCATGCCGGCGAGCGCCTGGCGCATCACATTGGCGGCATCGGCGCTCAGCGATCGCGGGATCACCGTGGCGTAGAATTCGTCCGCTTCGTCGCGGCGAGCCTGCATCACGCTATCGAAGCCGCTGCCGAACAGCGTCGCCGCCGGAGCATCATGCAGCCGCAGCCGAACGGTCTGCGAATTCCGCGCTTCTACCGTGAGCACATAATGCGCCGCGGCCTTGGTCCCGACCCGCTCGGGGTTCACCACATTGCTGCGGCCGTGGACGATACAGTTGTCGATCCCGTCCTTTACATAGGGCGTCCGATTGGGCTTGCCGAACAGCCGCTCGGTATTGGTCTCGTTCTCGGTGAAGAGCAGCGCGCAGGCGCCGTCGCAGGCCAGGAACCGCTCGCCGAGATCGGGATGCGAGGCGGCGATCAATCCGCCCGCGGCTTGTCGGAGTGCCGGTCGCGGCGCATCGCCTCCCCATGACCAGGTGTTGCGGAACCACAGCGTCGGCAGCAGATGGAGGGTAGCCGGATCGGGGCCGCGGTTCTCGACGGTGATCTGGATGAGGATGTCGTCCGGGGACGCCTTGGCGTATTCGACGAACACGTCGAAATAGCGGTCGCCGTCGAAGACGCCGGTGTCGAGCAGCTCATATTCGAGCTCATGGCGGCCGCGCCGTTTATTGGTCTCGACGAGGTCGGCGTAAGGATAGGGCGACTGCGGATACTTGTAGAGATACTTCATGTAAGAGTGGGTCGGCGTCGAATCGAGATAGAAGTAATACTCCTTGACGTCTTCACCGTGATTGCCCTCGCTGTTGGTCAAGCCGAAGAGCCGCTCTTTGAGGATCGGGTCCTTGCCGTTCCACAGCGTCAGCGCGAAGCAGAGCCGTTGGCGCTCGTCCGAGATTCCGGCGAGCCCGTCCTCGCCCCAGCGATAGGCCCGCGAGCGCGCCTGATCATGGGTGAAGTAGTTCCAGGCGTCGCCCGATTCGCTGTAATCCTCGCGCACCGTGCCCCACTGCCGCTCGCTGAGGTAAGGCCCCCATTTCTTCCAGGGCACTTTGTGCGTGCGCGCCTCGTCGAGGCGGACGTGTTCGGCAGTCATGGAATCCCTCCCGCATGCGCGGATCGGCGAGCTCAGGGCTCGGGAAAACCGCGGATGGAAAAGGATGACCGAGCCGCCCGAGCCAGCAACCGGGAGAAACCCGCATTTTTCCGGCCGGTGAACCCGATGCGCCGGGGTCGAGGCGCGACGCCGGGAACCGATCTAACGCTCGGCGAGCGCGTCGAGATGGCGGGGAAGCTCCTCCAGCGGCAGCTTGGTGAGATCTTTCGGCGCCTCGGCCTTGATCTTGCCCCGCGCCACCTCGTCGAGGGTGGTGCGCAGCTCGTTCAGGCAACGCGGCGGCGCGAACAGGATCAGCGCATCGAAGCGCTTCTCTCCGGCCGCCCGGTTCAGCCGCCCGGCGAGGTCGCGCACGAAAGCGGCTTTGCGCTCCTCATGCGGATCGGTGCGGGGCTCCATGCTGTGATGAGCCGAATTGCCGCTCTCCTGCGTTCGCCCGGGGCGATCGCTCCAGATTTCTCGGGACGGCGCCTGCGCCTCTGGAGAGGCCATTTCCGATATGACCTCGAAGCCGGGCCCTGCTTCGCGCCGCGCGACGATCCGGGCGCGGCTGCCATCGGCCATGACGATCCAAGTGATGCGCTTTTTCGGCATGGAACTCTCCTCAGGGATATGAGGGGCATCCTGAGCAAACGCGCCGCCGGCGACATTGACGCAGCTCAAAAGCGAGCCCGGCTGGCCGTGGCGCCGGATCAACGCAGGGTGGCGCAGGGCGTGCGGGTGCGCTGCCTGTGTAGCAGGATGGCGCCGCGCCTGCGGCGACACTACACTTCGAGCTGGAACGACGAGAGGGGCAAGCCATGATCGTCGAGCAGATCTGGACCGCGAACGCCTATCGCAACTTCAACTACCTGATCGCCTGCGAGGCGACCGGCGAGGCGCTGGCCATCGATCCGCTGGATCACGCAAAATGCCTGGCCGCCGCCAAGGCCAAGGGCTGGCACATCGCGCAAATCCTCAACACCCACGAGCATGGCGATCACACCGGCGGCAATGGCGCGATGGTCGCAGCCACCGGCGCCAAGCTGCTGGCGCATGCCAATGCGCGCGACCGCATCCCGGGGGTCGATCGCGGGCTCCGCGCGGGCGATGTGATCCGAATCGGCAAGACGGTCGAGCTAGAATGCCTCGACACGCCCGGCCACACCATGTGCCATATCTGTCTCCGGGCGCATGGCGACACGCCGGCGCTCTTCTGCGGCGATACCTTGTTCAATGCCGGCGCTGGCAACTGCCACAATGGCGGCCATCCCGAGGAGCTCTACAACACCTTCGTCCGCCAGCTCGCGAGTTTGCCGGGAAATACGCTGGTCTATCCCGGGCATGACTACATCGCCCGCAACCTCGCCTTCACCCTCGACCGCGAGCCCGACAATGGCAAGGCCAAGGCGATGCTGCCGACGATGGAGGCGCAGGATCCGGCGCATGCGGTCGTCACCACCTTGGCCGTCGAGAAGGACATCAACACCTTCTTCCGCCTGACGAGCCCGTCGGTGATCCGGCGCTTGCGCGAGGCCTTTCCCGATCTCCCCGAGACCCCCGATGCGAAAACGGTGTTCCTGAAGCTGCGCGAGCTGCGCAACAAGTGGTGAGGGGCTCCTAGCGGCAGCCGCCGCGGCCCGGCACCGCGACCTCGGGCATGCGCGCCACGATGGTGTCGGCGCGCTCCTCGAGAAACCGTGTCGGATGCTCCGGCCGCCATTCCTGCGGCGCCGGCAGCACGGCGGCGAGCAGCGCCGCTTGCCGCAACGTGAGCGCGCGCGCCGGTCGGTCGAAATGCGCGCGTGCCGCCGCTTCGGCGCCATAGACGCCGTTCCCCCATTCGACGACGTTGAGATAAAGCTCGAGGATGCGCTCCTTGCTCAGCAGCGATTCGAGCAGCACGGTGATATAGGCCTCGGCGGCCTTGCGCGGATAGCCGCCGCCGGGCCAGAGGAAAAGGTTGCGCGCCAGCTGCTGGCTGATGGTGCTGGCACCTCGCAGCCGATCGCCCGCGCGATAGGCATCCACGGCCTTGTCGATCTCGATCCAGTCGAAGCCGTGATGCCAGCAGAAGCGCGTATCCTCCGAAGCGATGACGGCGCGCGGCAGTGCCGGCGCGATCCGCGCGTAAGGCACCCATTCCCGATGCATCGGCTCCCCCTCGGCGGCGCGGATCAGCATCAGCGGCGTCAACGGCGGCGGCACGAAGCGATAGAGCACAATCACCGGCACCGGCAGGAACAGCAGCACCAGCACGGCAAGCCCCAAGCGCCGCAGCAGCAATGTGCGTGGCCGCCTCAAGACGTCGACGATGCCGTTGCCGGAAATGGGCGCGCTCCTTCCGTGCGGAAATTAGCATCGAGCACCGAGCTAGCGGCACCCCCCTCCCTTCCTTCCCCCTCAAGGGTTCCCTGGAGGGAAGGGAGGGGGTGAAGATTGACGCACGCTCGATGTCGCAGGAAAACCACTCAAGGAGGAGCGCATGACAGACAAGAAACGACTGGGTTTCCTCGGCATCGGCTTCATGGGCGAGGCGATGGTGCTTCGCCTGCTCGACAAGGGCTGGCAGGTCACCGCCTGGAATTTGACGCCCGATCGCTACGCGCGCATCGCGCCCGCCGGCGCCCGCATCGCGGCCTCGCCGGCGGAAGCCGCGGCGGCGGCCGATATCGTGCTGCTCTGCGTGCTCGACGCGGCGGCGGTGGAGAATTGCTGCTTTGGCGCCGACGGCCAAGGGCTCGTCGCCGCAACCGGCGCCGGCAAGATCGTCATCGACCATTCCACGATCAATCCGGACGCTACGCGCGCCATCGCCGCGCGGCTGCGGCAGCGCAATGGCATGCGCTGGATCGATGCGCCGGTCTCGGGCGGGCCGGAGGCGGCGCGGCAGGGCAGCATGACGGTGATGGCGGGCGGCGATGCCGCCGACATCGCCGCCATCCGGCCTCTGATGCAGGATATGGCCGGCCATTTCACCCATGTCGGCGCGCTCGGCGCCGGCCAGACC
>JASHUO010000040.1 GCA_030039975.1 Alphaproteobacteria bacterium | reverse complement strand
CATCTACACCGCCGCGGTCTCGCCCTTCGGCGGTAGCGACGCCGGCCGCGTCTATGTCGGCGGCTACGATCCCAACGATTTCCCATCCACGGACACGGCTTGGATCGCCAGCGCGGAGTTGCGCACGCTGCTCGCGCATTGAAGCACCGCTCGGCACCTCAACTATTTCGCGCCTTCAGCGGTTAATCGTGTCGTCGGAGGAGAAGTGGAAACACCTGAGAGTCGCCGATCGTTTGGAAATTGATCATAGGCGATCTTGGAGGGACATAGTGAACAGGTTGAAACCAGCGATCATTCTGGCGATGTGGACCTTCCTGCCAGTGGCACTGGCCGCCTGCGAACTGCGCCTCGGACGTTAGGCGCAGCAGAGTGTCTATAGCTATTCGATGGCCAGCGAGCGGAGCGACCCTCTGCTCGCTGGCTCGTCGTTTGGGCCGGGTTCACCACCGCGGCCGGCGCGCAATTCTCGGTGTCGCAGGTTAAGCGGCTCATCGGCTATCGGCTCTGCAAGCCAGAGGGCGGCACGGTGGCCGCCCTGCTCTTATGCCTCTTGGATCCGCTTATGATGCCGGCCCGCTCGCTTTCGCTATCGTCACCTGGCCGACATACTCGACGACGGTTTCTCCCTTGCGCAGTCCTGGCTTTGCATATTTCCCGGCCAGATTTTCCCCGTGCTGCCCGATAACCGCCTGGACGCTTGCGGGCTCTACGGACGCCTTGGGGGTCCATAGGCGCAGCTGGTACCTCCCCGGCTTTATGCCCCAAGCCGGCGCACTGAAATCGGCAACAAACTGGCCATTCCTCACATGCGCGTAACCGCTGACCCCACAGTTAGGAATGGGAGGGTTCTGACAGGTCAGCGCGACGCCCAGGATGGCATGATCCGGCAGGTTGGTGGTGCCTTCGATTACCGGTCTCTCGAAGGCTGTCGCAACTCTGAATTGGATGGCAAGCGATGCTCCTGCTGCCGCGCCGTCCGCGACGTGCAACAGCAAGACCACCGCGGCCGCCGCTATGAGCCTGTCGTAGCGGCTCATCCGGACGCTGAGGCGACCGGCGTTACCGCTGCCTGATACGCCGGTGGGCAAGCTCGTCACGACAAAGCCCAATGAAGACCACCAGGTCGGTGACGAAGACCGCGCCGAGCAAGGCAGCGCGCCAGACAAGGTTCACCAACATTAGGATCTCCTTACTCAACAACGGCGGGTTCGGCCGCATGCGAGTCGTGATAGGCGCGTTGATTGCAAAGCGTCCCCCTCCGAGATCCCGATTGACCCGGAGCGACGGTCAGGTCTCGTCGCTTCGCTTGGCGAAAGCCCAACGGGCACGCTTCAGCGCTCGCAACCGTACAATCGCGCAGAGGGCGGGTTCTTGTGCCGGTCGGACGTTGTTCGATTTTGGCGGCGGCTGCGCCAGAGCTGACCCGGCGCGCGTGGTTTGACTTCCGATTGGTACGGGAGCCCACCAGTCATGCGCTGCAATCTTTGGCTCGCACCGATTCTGATCTCTCGTGTGCTGTCGCTGCCGCGAGATGCAGTCGCCGAGTATGAGGGAAGCGCGCCATGATCCGGCGATTCCCTTTTATTGTCGCTCCTGCGATGCTGATGGCAGCCACTGCAGCGGCACAGACGACGACATCCACGACGACGACATCAGCAGTGTCGAGCGGCTTAAGCTCATCGGCGCTGGCCGTTGGACCGACCGCGACGTCTGCGCCGACGCTTCCGACGCCATCGGCACCCGGCGCAACTCAGGCGCTCCCGGGGTCAAGCAGTGGCGGAGGTTCAAGCGCTGCCGGAACGGCGGCGTCCAGCTCCGCGCCGAATTGGCTGCTGTGTTTGCCTGACGCTCCTGCCAGCGAGACGCTGCTCCCTGATACGACACTCTCCTGTGGCCCTTAGCGTCTCGCCAGCTCGATACGTCTCTCGGGGCGCATCCATCGTCATCGGGTCTGTTACTTGATCACGGGCACCGCCTGCGGCGGCGTGAAATAGGTGACTTGCGGCGGCAACGGCTGCATCGGCACCACGGGCGCTCCCATCGGCTGTGGATAGCTGGGGACGGGTTGCGCAGGTTGCGGAATATAGCCACTGGGCGGGCTCGTCACCGGCATCGGCGGCAGCAGCGCGATGCCCATTCGGCCTCCGGCCGACGCCGCGGGGATCGTTCCCGCTGCCAGCGCCAAGGCCAGAACAAGTCCTGTCATTCTTCTGTACATCATCTCAGCCTCCATCTCTCAACTCGCTCCTGAAGATATGCGGCGGCCTGTCGGGATCTGCCGGTAAAACCTTCTGAGGAGATTTGAAATGCGCCGGCCGGGCGCAAGGCTGAACCGCCACGCTGGAGCTCCGGGCGGATGGCTCATCTGCGGTCACCATCCTGCGTCGCGCTAGGGCGTGGTTGGCGCCCGGTTCGCAACGAATTGCTGGAGCATCTGACGGATCAGAGCGCGGCCACGAATGCGGTGCCAAACCGTGTTGACCAGCTGGAAGGCCGCCTCGACCTCGGCGTCGGTGGGTTCAGTCATGCGACATCTCCTT
>JASHUO010000436.1 GCA_030039975.1 Alphaproteobacteria bacterium | reverse complement strand
GGCCCAGCGGGTAAACCTCTTGTGGGTCGTCTTCCATTTGCCGTATCGCTCGGGCAGGTCCTCCCAGCGCGCGCCGGATCGCAGAATTCAGAGCACGCCATTCACGAACAGTCGATTGTCGCGGCCGCTACGGCCCCGAGCGCCCGGCTTGCCAGGCAAAAGCGGCTCCCATTGCGCATCAGAAAGTTCGTACCGCTTGACCATCGGGGAACTCCAGATCGACGAATCTGGAGCTCCATGAATCACACATTCGGAGCCCTGGGGAATCCTAAATGTCGATTGGACCTAGGGCGCCATCGGTGCCGAACCGAAAAGAGAGCCCGAATTCGTCTGCGATTGCGGAAGCATTCCGAACGCGCAGGTTGTCCGCCGAGAAGTCCGGCCCGCGATGAGGCCGGGGTGCGACTCGGCGTCGCGCCCCACGGCCGAGGGCGGCATGGGGGGAATCGCCGCGAGCCCCACACGGCGAGCCCCACACGCGCCGAGCCACGCGGCGGTGGCCTCCTCTTTTTGGCCGAAAAGCTGGCGCGCCCGAGAGGATTCGAACCCCTAACCCCCAGATCCGTAGTCTGGTGCTCTATCCAGTTGAGCTACGGGCGCAATAGGCGGCGCCGCCGGCCGCCGGGGAAGGCCGGAAGCTAGCGGCTGTACCTGGCGAAGGCAAGACAGCATGTGTCAAATCGGCCGAACTGCGGAACTTGCTTGTCGCTAGAACTGACTTTGCGTAATATCTGCAAGGGGTTTCAGGCCGAAAAGGCGATGATTTTCCTATCTCGGCGAAATCATCGGGCCTGGTTCGATTGCGGGGCAGCTGAGACAAGGGTAACCGCTAAGCATGTTCATTCGTCGCTCGCATGTTGGGGCAGCTATAGCAGCGCTGCTGCTATCGGGCTGCTCCTCTATCAGCAACACGGCCGACTCCGTCTGGTCGTCGCTTTCTGGCGAGGACAGTAGCTCCAGCAGCAACGCGAAAGCGTCGAGCGGCGGCGGCACTGTCGAAGCCATTCCGCCGTCGCAATCCGAGTTCAACCCGCAGCCCACCTTGGGTCCGGGGACGAGCACGCAAACGACGGCGGCGATCGGCCCCAGCACCTTCGCCCCAACGCCGGTGACGCCCGGCTCGCCCACCGGCACCATCGTCGGCGCCAAGGTGCAGTCGCTGCGCGGCGATGTGCAGCGCCTTGAAGCCAGCATCAGTCAACAGAATGGGACGCTGCAGCAAGTGCGCCAGTCCATGGCGCAGAACGCTGGCAATTATTTCACCCTGGTCGGCAGCATCAACTCCCGCCTCCAGGTCGGCACGACCCCGGGCAATCCCGAGCTGCTCGCGCAATGGAACCAGGCGCAGGGCGCCCTCGACCGCATGAACGACGACGTCGCCAAGCTGAACAGCCTCGCCAATCAGGTCGCCCAGGATTCCTCGCTCGCGTCCTACATCCTGCAATCGATCAGAGCCGCCTATGGGCTGCAGGGCGCGGTCGAAGAAGATCACCGCCAGCTCCGCGAGCTGGAAGCCGAAGTGCAGCGCAACCAGGTGCCGATCGACACGCTGCTGAACGCCCTCTCCGACGACATCCAGCGGCAGGGCACCTATGTCGCCAATGAGCGCTCGAACATGGTGACGCTGTCGCTGGCCATCCAGAACGGCCAGCTCTACGGGCCGAGCCTCGCCAGCCGCGGCTTCGTCTCGACGCCCATGGGCGCGCCCAGCGCTGCGGCGACGCGCGAGCGTCCGGTTCCCGGCCTTGCCGAGCGCCGGCCGCTGGTCATCATCCGCTTCGATCAGCCGAAGGTGGATTACGAGCAGGCACTCTACACGGCGGTGCGGCGCGCGCTTGACCGTCGCCCCGATGCGAATTTCGACCTCGTCGCCGTCGCGCCCAATGCCGGCAGCCCGGCGCAGGTGGCGCTGCATTCCGATGCCTCCAAGCGCAACGCCGAAAGCGTGATGCGCTCGCTGACCGGCATGGGACTCCCGGCGGACCGCATCACGCTCTCGGCGACGACCAGCGCCAGCGTGCAAGCCAACGAAGTGCAGATCTACGTCCGCTGACCCGACCGCGGCGAAGGCAGCGCCGGCCGCACGCCGGAAGGCGAAGCCTGGGAGCCCGGCAATGGCAGCGAAGAAGAATTTCCCGGTAAGCTGGGACGAGATCGATCGCGACGCCCGCGCGCTCGCTTGGCGGCTGGCCGCTCTCGGTCCCTTCCGCGGCATCATCGCCGTCACGCGCGGTGGGCTGGTACCCGCCGCCCTGGTCGCGCGCGAGCTCGACATCCGCTTCATCGATACCGTCTGCATGGCCAGCTATGACGATGGCGCGCAGCATCCGGAGCGGGTCCAGGTGCTGAAGAAGGCGAGCGGCGACGGCGAGGGCTTCCTCATCATCGACGACCTCGTCGACACCGGCGAAACGGCGCGCACCGTGCGCGAGCTGCTGCCCAAAGCGCATTTCGCCACCGTCTATGCCAAGCCCGCCGGCCGCCCGCATGTCGACACCTTCGTCACCGAAGTGAGCCAGGACACCTGGATCGTGTTTCCCTGGGAGCGCTGACGGCGCGGTTCGCAAGGATGGAATCGATCGCTTCGGCCGGTTCCAAGAACCGGGAAACCAGTGACCGTGGGTCCCTGCTTTCGCCCAAGGCCGTCGGCGGAAGTTTGGTAGTGCGATAAACGGCGCCACGGAAATCGATGCGGGACCGGAGGCGGCAGTGCTCGCCGCTTCGCTCAAGCGGCGCGGCGGTCACGTGAAGATCAGTGATCGGCCGAGCGGGCTCTTCGGTAGCACAGGATCAAGGCGCCGCCGATCCGCGCCGCGACGGCAGCGCGCTGGGCGATTGGGAACGCTTACGAGGCCAAGCTCGCGGCGCCCTGCTCGCTCCCGCGCAGCAAGCTGGCGACGACGAAATCGGCGAGGCAATCGACCGCCTCGCTGGAGCGGCTTTGGCTGCGATGCATGATGACGCCGACCTCCGGCAGGTCGGGGAAGGATTCCGGCCGGCCGATGACCCGCATGCCCGGCACGAGCGCGCTCTTGGCGACGACGCTGACGGCAAAGCCGGAAAACACCGCCGCCTGCAGGCCGCCGATGCTTTCGCTGATGCAGGCGAGCCGCCAGGGCCGGCCGATGCGGTTCAGCGCCTCGAGCGCCGCGTCGCGGTAAATGTTGCCGGGCGGCAGCAGCGCCAACGGCACGGGGTTCTCGTTGTGAGCGTTATGGTGCTGGCCGCTGACCCAGACGAGCGGCTCTTTGCGCACGAACTCGCCGGCGCGGATGCCCGGCATGTCGGTGACCAGCGCGATGTCGATCTCCTTGGCATCGAGCGCGTCCATCAGCGTCCGGCTCAACGCGCAACGCACATCGACCTCGACATTCGGGTAGACGGCACGGAAGTTCACGAGGATCTGCGGCAGGAGATAGGCGGCGTAGAGATCCGGCGTGCCGAGCACGACGCGGCCTTCGATGCGCCGCGTCTCAATCCGCCGCCACACCTCGTCGTGTATGCGCAGCATGGCGCGCGCATAACCGAGCAACACTTCGCCTTCGTCGGTGAGTTGCGGGCGTCGTTGCGCCGGGGCGAAGAGATATTTGCCGAGCTGCTCCTCAAGCCGGCGGATCTGCAGCGTGATCGCCGGCTGCGTCCGGCCCATGCGACGCGCCGCCTCGGTCACGCTGCCGGTTTCGACGATGGTGACGAAGGAGCGCAGCGACCGCATATCCAGATGCCTGTGGGGCATGGTCGATAACTCGCGCTTATGTCC
>JASHUO010000039.1 GCA_030039975.1 Alphaproteobacteria bacterium | reverse complement strand
TTCGCCGCAGGCGCAACGGGCGGCGAGTCGCGCTTGGAGCCATGGTTAGCGGACGGTAAAGTGACCGCCCCTTGGGAGCAGCCTCAGCCATGCCCTTGACCCCGGAACAGAAGGCCGAGATCGACCGCCTGCGCGCCGAGACGGCGCCGACGCGGCGCGCCACCGTTCCGGCGCTCGAGGACATCCTCTATGAGGCGATCCCGGTGCTCGATCACGGCTTCGTCCGCGTCATCGATTACATGGGCGATGACGCGGCGGTAGTGCAGGCGGCGCGCGTCTCCTACGGCAAGGGCACCAAGCGGGTGAACGAGGATCGCGGGCTCATCCACTATCTGCTGCGCCACCGCCACACCACCCCCTTCGAGATGTGCGAGATCAAGTACCATGTGAAATTGCCGATCTTCGTGGCGCGGCAATGGATCCGGCACCGCACCGCAAACGTCAACGAGTACTCGGCCCGCTATTCGATCCTCGACAACGAGTTCTACATTCCGGCGCCCGAGCATCTCGCCGCCCAATCGACGAGCAACCGGCAAGGGCGGGGCGGGGTGCTCAGCGGCCAGGAGGCCGAGCGCGTTCTCAGCCTGTTGCGCGACGACGCCGAGCGCGCCTATCGCGGCTATGCCGAGATGCTCAACGAGACCGAGCGGGGCGAGGCAATCGATGGCGAACGCCAAGGCCTCGCGCGCGAGCTGGCGCGGATGAACCTGTCGCTCAATTTTTATACGCAGTGGTATTGGAAGACGGACCTGCACAACTTGCTCAATTTCCTCAGCCTGCGCGCCGATGCCCATGCCCAGTACGAGATCCGCGCCTATGCCGAGGCGATGATCGGAACCGTCGAGCGCTGGGTCCCGATGACCGCCGAGGCATTCCGCCAGTACCGCCTCGGCGGCGCGCAGCTCTCCGAGCGCGGGCTTGCGGTGGTGCGGCGCCTCCTCGCCGGCGAGACCGTGACTCAGGAGGAGAGCGGCATGAGCAAGCGTGAATGGTCCGAGCTGATGGCGGTGCTGGGACGTAAGGGCTGAGCGCGCCGTTTAGGCGCGGCCGAGCGCTTCGAGCAGCGGGGCGAGCTCGGTGCGGAAGCGCTGCCAGCGTCCAACGCTGCTGGTGTAGAGCGGCCGCCGCACCTGGTTCATGCTGGCGGTGCGCACGATGCGGGTGTTTTCATGGAAGCGCAGGCATACGGGATCCCAGGCTAGGCCGCAGAACTCGAGCAGCCGCCGCGCCTCGCCTTCGAGATCGCCGACGACCGTTTCGTAATCGACTTCGATGAAACGCGTCGGCGGCAGCACGGCCCGCCAATGCGCCATCAGTGCCTCGTAGCTGCGGTAGAAGCTGCCGAGCTCGCCCAGGTCGTAAGAGAATTCCTGGCCGTTGGTGAACAGCTTCGAATAGCAGGAGAGGCACGTGTCGACGGGGTTGCGCCGGCAATGGACGATGCGCGCTCCGGGCAGCACGAGATGGATGAGCCCGGCATGGAGGAAGTTGTTGGGCAGCTTGTCGATGATGCGCCGCGCGTTCGCTGGCGCCGCAGCGCCGGAGAGCGAGAGATAGCGCTGTCCGAGCGCGGCGAAGCGCTCGCGCGGCAGCCCGCCGATGGCGCCGGGATAGGCCGCGCCGAGCTCGCCGACCAGGGTTTCGACATAGCGCGGCTCGCCGGCGGCATGGATGTCGGCAAGCGACGCGATGAGCTGTTGCACCAGCGTCGTCCCCGAGCGCGGCATGCCGACGATGAATATCGGCAGCTCCGAAGCCTCGCCGGCATCGCGCCGCCGCTCGAACAGCGCGGCGGGAAAGCCTGCAGCGATGGCGGCCATCCAGCGCGCCGAAGCGTCGGCATCGTAGCGCAGTGACGGGCGCTTGAGGCGGCTCCCCGCCTTCAGGTGATGAAAGGCGCGGGGACCGTCGGTGATGTCGAGATAGGCTTTGCCGAGAGCATAATGCAGCAGCAGCCGGCGCGGCTCGGTTTGGCTCGCCGAAGGGCGGCCGCCCCGGCTTTCCGCGGCCTTGAGGAGCTGCTCCATGAGCGCGATGTCGGGATCGCCGGCGATGAAAGTCTTGGCATCGGCGCGGGTGTACCAGGCGGCGGCGAGGTCGGGCTCGGCGGCGAGCGCAGCATCGAGCGCCGCCTTCCCCTCGGCGCTGCATCCGATCTCCAGCAGGATCGTCGCCTTGTTGGCCAGCGCCGTCCCCGGCTGCGACAAGCGGCGGGCGGCTTCCTCGAACGCGGCGATCGCATCCGCGTCGCGGCCAAGGGCGTGGCAGAGGAGGCCCAGGGTGTTCCAAGCTTCGCCGTTCTCCGGCGCCAGCGTCAGCGCCTGGCGGCAAACGGCGAACCCTTCCTCGGCGCGGTCGAGCCGGCGCAGCGCGTCGGCGCGCGCCGTCAGGACCGGAACGCTGTCGGGCGCCAGCGCCAAGGCGCGGTCGAGCCAGTCGAGCGAGGCCTCGTACCGGCCGAGACCGGCTTCGGCGAGGGCGGCATAGACGTGCGCACCGACCATGCGCGGCTCGCGTGTGATGGCGCGCCGGGCGTGGTCGAGCGCGTCGTCGAACTGGCCGAGCTCGCTGAGCACCGAGGCGAGGTTGCTATGCGCCGCCGCGTTCTCGGCATCGCGGGCCAGCGCGCTCCGATAGATCTCGGCGGCAGATTCGAGCGCGCCCAGGCGCTGCAGCACGATGCCGAGGTTGTTGCGCGCCTCGATGGAAGCGGGCTCGAGCTCGACCACCTTTTCGAGCGCGGTGCGGCTCTCGTCGAGCTTGCCTCCGTGCAGGAGCACGAGCGCCAGGCGATGCCAGGCGGTCGCGGCAGCGCCCGGCGCCTGAAGTGCGCGCCGCGCCGTCACTTCCGCCTCCGCCAAACGGCCGGTTTCGAGCTCGAGCTCAGCCAGATCGTCGAGCATGAAGGCCGGCGTATTCGGGGCGCAGCAGGCGCGCTCGAGATAGTCGCGGGCAAGGTCGGGGCGGCCTTGGGCGCGAGCCATGACGCCGAGCAGGTGGAGCGCCCGCGCGTCCTCCGGGGAAGCCGCGAGGATCTCGTGACAGATTCGGGCGGCGGGCTCGGCCTCGCCGCTCGTCCAGCGGCGATAGGCCTCGGCGATGGAGGGCAGGGACGTCACGCGTACCGGCCGAACCCGCGAAGGCTATTTGACTGTGAAGCTGGCTCCGATGGGTAAGGGAGCGAGCAGCGGGAGTTAGGAGAGGACGGCAATAACCGATGGGATCGTGCAGACAATGGACGTGCGTATCCTGATTGAGTCGAGGACACCACCCGCAGCTGTTGGTTGATTGGGCTGCGTTATACAACGAAGGCCATCATCGGCGGAACAGAAAAGCGCGTTTGTCGCCACGCGCTCGCACCGATCTCTCTCGTTATCGGTGTACGACGGCGGCGCTTCTCGCCGCAAAATTGGCGCTACTCGACGACGATCCGCGGCGCTTGGCGCTGTGCGCCGCCGAGCTTCTCGGCGAGGTGCGCTGCCATGCGGCGAAAGATCGCGGCGTGCTCGCTGTCGGGG
>JASHUO010000435.1 GCA_030039975.1 Alphaproteobacteria bacterium | reverse complement strand
CCGGCGCCAAGATCTCGGTCGGCCTCGCCCGCGAAGACGTGCTCGGCGCCCAGGAGCGCAGCGCCGACCGCCAGCTCATGCTCCTCGCCGCCGTCGCCGTCGCCGCACTCGCCGGCGCCTGGCTCGTGAGCGAGTTCTCGCTGGTGCGCTGGGTTCGCGCGCTCCGCCGCGCCGCCGACGGCTACGCCCGCGGCGAGCTCGCGCGCCGCATCGAGATCACGCCGACGGCCGGCGAATTCGCCGCGCTCGGCGAGGCCTTCAACCGCATGGCGGCCACCATCGAAGCGCGCACCGCCGCGCTCGCCGCAAGCGAGCACCGCTTTCGCGACATCGCCGATGTCGCGGGCGATTTCTTCTGGGAGCGCGACGCCGAGGGACGCTTCACCTTTCTCTCGGACCGCTTCACCGAGGTCACCGGCCTCGCCGCAGCGGAGATCATCGGCCGGTGCGCCGAGGATTTGGTCGGCCCCGTGCCTGGCGCCGGCAGCGATGTATCGCGGCTGCTGAGCGCGCTGGCCCGGCGCCAGCCCTTCCACAATCTCACGCTCGCGATCATGCCGGGTCGCGGCGAGAGCCGTTGGTGGCGGGTGAGCGGGAGGCCCTTCTTCGACCCGGCGACCGGTGCATTCCTCGGGTTCCGCGGCGCCGGCAGCGAGGTGACCGAGGCGATGCAGGCCGAGCAGGAGCTGCGTTGTGCCAAGGAGGCGGCGGAGGGGGCGAATATCGCAAAGTCGGAATTCCTGGCGACGATGAGCCACGAGCTGCGCACGCCGCTCAACGCCGTCATCGGCTTTTCCGAGATCATGCACAACGAGCTGCTGGGCCCCATCGGCATCGACACCTATCGCCAATATGCCGGCGACATCATGCAGAGCGGCATGCATCTGCTCGGCATGATCAACGACATCCTGGATTTCGCCAAGATCGATGCGGGGCGCCTGCATCTCAGCGAGACTGAGGTCGATCTCGTCAGCGTCGCCGAGCGCGCGGTGCGTGCCGTGGCGCCGCAGGCCCAGGCCGCCGGCGTGATGGTTTCGGTTGCGCCCGCAACGTCGTCGCCGATCGCCTGGGGCGACGAGCGCCGGCTGATGCAGGTGTTGCTCAATCTCGTCAGCAATGCGGTGAAGTTCACGCCGCGCGGCGGCTCGGTCGAGCTCCGCCTTGGCCGCACCGCCGAAGGCGGGGTCGAGGTGAGCGTGCGCGACACCGGCATCGGCATCGCCGCCGAGGATCTGCCGCGCGTGATCGAGCCTTTCCGTCAGGTCGATTCGGGCCATGCAAGGCGTCACGAGGGGACGGGGCTCGGACTTGCCATCTGCGATCGCCTGGTGCGGCTCCATGGCGGCACGCTGTCGCTCGCCAGCACGGTCGGCCAAGGCACGGTCGCCACGGTGACGCTGCCGGCGGCGCGCAGCCTGCCCGCCCGCTTCGGCGAAGCGGCGATCATGCGGCTTCAGGCAGGGTCCAGAACGGCTTCGCCTTGAGGAATCCTGAGACGCGCTTGTCGAGCTTCGCTTCGCGCTCGGCGGCGACGCGGCCGAACCACCCTCGGATCATGGCCGCGCCTTGATGCAGGCGCGCCCCCTCCGGCATCTGCTCCAGCTCGGCAAGGAGCCGGTCGATGGTCGCGATGTCGTTGAGCAGGCCGAGATCGTCCTGCAACGCCGCCAGTCGCTGCAGCTGCCGCTTGACCAGTTTGCGCTCGTAGATTCCGGCGAGCGCGTCCATGGCGTAGCGCAATTCCTTGAGCGCGATGCGAAAGCGGTGGCGCTGCGCCACGTCGAGCCCCTCGAATTTCTTGGCGAGCTTGCGCGCTTTGCGGTAGCGCCGGTCGAGCAGCGGCGAGGCGAGCTGGCGGATCGGCGCGGCGAGCAGCATCGACGTGCCGGCGGGACGCGCCTCGCTCCGATGGCGGGTGAGCGCACCCAGCATCTGCAGGACGAAATCCGTGTAGCGGGCGGAAGCGATCGTGTCGCGCGCTGCGACATGCGCGCTTTTCTGCTGTTCGGCCGTCACCTCGACCACCGCTTCGAGCGCCGCATTGCCGGGAAATGCCGCAACGACCTCGGCGATATGCTCGGCGAACACATCCCAGTTCCGCGCCGTCCCCAGCGTCCCCGAGATCCATTTCATTTCGCCGACCGCGTGCGCGCGCTCGTCCTCGGGAATGATCGCCTTGAACAGCTTGAACATCGCTCTGAGGCGGCGCAGCGCCACGCGCATCTGGTGCACGCCTTCGACTTCGCTGCGCCGCGCCGCACGGTCGTTGGCGACCATGTGGTTGACGCAATGCTCGACGATCGCCGCGAAAGCGTGGTCGACCGCCATCTCCGGGGTCAACCGGACTTTCGCCTGGCGGCGCGCCGCCTCGACATCGTCGCCGCGCAGCAGCGCATAGCCGCGCGCCGCCTTGCTGAACGGCTCGACATGGAGCGGTAAGCTGCGGTTCAAGGCGCGGGCGAGATCGAACAGCGCTTCGGCGTCGCCCTCTTTCAGCTCGAGCTCCAGCTCGCAGACCGGAAGGCTTGCGCCGGCGGGTGTCTCGATCTCGCCGCGGTCGTAAGACAGCTCGATCGTCGCGCCGGATTCGAGGCGGACAAGCCGCGTGCTGCGCCGGATGCGGCTGATGAAGACCGGCTGCAGCGCGCTGGCATCGAGGCCGTCGAGCCGTTCGCGCAGTTCCGCCCGCGCCAGCTCCGGCCGCGACAAATCCGGCGCCGCCACGGTCAGCGGCGCCTGAATTTCGCCGCGCTCGGTTGGCGCCGTCGCCTCCTCGCCCGCTTTCACCGTCTGGACGTAATGCCGCCCATCCCGGCGGATGCGCAGGCTGAGCGCGCGCTCGCGCAGCGCCAGCTCCGGCGTGTCGAAATAGGTGCTGGCGATGACGCGGCTCTTGGCGCGCGCGCCGGCGAGCAGCGGGTGGCGGAGCACCCGCCGCAGTTCCTCTGCCGAGAGCGCGAACTTCAGTTCCAGCTCGATCGGTCGATCGGGCTCGGGCAGCGCCATGTCATCGTCCATGCGGGATCATCCCCAGCGCTGCCGGCCGGCGCAAGTGCGGAGTGACGGCATCGCGGCCCCTATAACTTCGCGGGTTTCAGGCAGGAATTGCTGCCCGCGGCAAAACATTGTTTGCTCGGGCTAAACAATACGGGGGACCATGGACCGCTTCACCGCTCTCGCTGTCTTCGTCAAGGTCGTGGAAGGTCAAAGCTTTGCCGCGGCGGCGCGCGACTTCGGCTTGTCGCCGGCGATGGTCAGCAAGCATGTCCGGGCGCTCGAGGAACGCCTCGGCGCTCGGCTGCTCAACCGGACGACGCGGCGCCTCAGCCTCACCGAGGTCGGTCGCGGCTATTACGAGCGGGCACGGCAGATCCTTGCCGATCTCGACGATGCCGACCGCTCCGCCAGCGACCTGCATGCGGCACCGCGCGGCACGCTCAAGCTGAACGCGCCCTTCTCCTTCGGCATCCGCCATGTCGGGCCGGCGATCGCCGGATATCTCGCGTCATATCCCGAGGTGACCATCGAGGTCACGCTCGGCGATCGCTACATCGATCTCCTCGCCGAGGGCGTCGATGTGGCGCTGCGCATCGGCCGCCTCGCCGATTCGAGCCTAGTCGCCCGGCGACTCGCCCCGATCCGCCTCGTCGCCTGCGCCTCGGCCGAGTATCTCGCGCGTCGCGGCACGCCGCGCACGCCGCGCGACCTCGCCGTGCATGATTGTCTGCTCTACACCTATGCGGAGAGCGCGGAAGAATGGCACTTCATCGGACCTGGCGGGGCCGACGAGGTGGTGCGCGTCTCGGGTCGGCTTTTCGCGAATAACGGCGATATCCTCATCGACGCGGCGCTAAGCGGGCTCGGCATTGCGTTGCTGCCGACCTTCATGGCCGGTGAGCATGTGCAGGCGGGGCGGCTCGTGACCTTGCTGCCGGGCTTTGCCGCGCCCGAGGCGGCGCTTTACGCCGTCTACCCGCCGGGCCGCCATCTCTCGGCGAAGCTGCGCAGCTTCATCGACTTCCTGGCGGCACGCTTCGGCGAAGAGCCGGAATGGGATCGCTGGTGCCGCGAGGAGAACCTGCGGCGTTAGGCGCCGAGAGCTCCTTCATCGGCCGACAACTGGATGCCAAAGCGTCTCGCGTGTCCTCATGTCGAGAAAACCTGCGTGTCGGGTGAGGATCGCGCAAAGGTCGCGACCGATCTCGGACTCGGGCATAGGCTCAAAACCTTGCCGCCGGAACCATGGCCCATTCCAGGGTGGCGCGCGGAACGTCGCCAAGGTGACCGCAGAAGCGCCGAGTTCAGTCGCCCGATCAATGACACGCTGAAGAAGTGCTGAGCCAACCCCACGGCCCGCTGCTGCTGGCGCAACCGAGATATTGGCCAGAAAAACATACCCGTCCATCGGCTGCACCAGAGCAAAGCCCACCGGAGTCCCCATGAGCTCCGCTACCCATGTCTCGCCCGCGGTCAGCCGATCGACCGATATAGGTGGTGTGGCACAGACGAACTCGAAGCCCGCCAGTCCTGAATACCGCGTTCGCGCCTGCTGCTCAATGGTCTGAAGAGCGCGCATGTCCCCGGCGCGACCACGTCGTATCATCGTGACGCTTCCCTCAATAAAGCCGCGCAGACCCGAGTGCTGATTCCGATGCTTCATCTCCTTCGCCGTCATGGCCGGGCCAGCCAAAGGCCGAGTCCCGGCTATCCACGTCGAGCGGCGAGGCGCGGGAAGACGTGGGTGGCCGCGACGAACGCGGCCATGACGATTTGGGAGCGTATGGTTTTAGTCAAGTCTTGGAAATG
This sequence comes from Alphaproteobacteria bacterium, assembly GCA_030039975.1. GTDB lineage: Bacteria > Pseudomonadota > Alphaproteobacteria > ATCC43930 > CGMCC-115725 > DAHUYF01. Next base: position 13,217 of record JASHUO010000435.1, on the reverse strand, counting down.
CCGGCCGCGATCTGAGTGAGCGTGATCTCAGCCTTGCCGGTACCCCATACGGAACGCGCCCCAATGCCGGCCGCGGACCCAGATCGGCGCCGAGCAATCCTTCATCAGCACGAAATTGCCGGCGCCCATGTCGCGCCGATAGGTCTGCAGCAGGAACGGCTTCGTATTCCCCGCGACCTTCTGCACGGCGCGGTCATTGAAGCGCCGCCGGTTGCGGCAATGGGCGGCGTTCCACGCGGGGTCCTTGCCTTGCGGCTGGCGGTAGTTGGGATTATGCGTCGGCAGATACCCGTCGCGCGCCCAGGCGACGCAGAAGACGATGCGCGGATCCATTGCCTGCAAGGGATCCTGGATCGGCGGCAGCAGTCGATCGGTGAACTCGACGTAGCGGGTGAGATATTGCTGCGGGTTGGTTCCCGGGATCTCGACGTAATTCTGGTCGAAGAGCGCCTCCTCCGTGATCTCGTTGCGCTCGATCGCCGCTTCGAACGCCGCACCGATCTCGCGGGCGGCGCCGGTGACGGCGGCGATCATCGGCGTATCCGCCGTCTCGACGCCGCTTTCGGCGATGAACTCGACCAGCGCTTCGCTGAAGCCGAACAGCCCCTCGACGCGCTTGTCGGCTTGCTTGAGATTGGCGGAAGACAGCTCGACGCCGGCGGCGAGATCGCCGAGGCCGCCCAGCATGGTGTCGCAATGCGCGAGATTGCCGGCGGCCGTCCGCACGATCGCGTCGATTTGCTGGCCCATTGAAGCAAAGCCGTCATGGACGCGCTGCATCACGGTCTGCATGCGCTCGGCGCCGGCTTTCGCTTCTCCGGCGTGACCCGCGGCCGCGCTGCTGTCATCGACGAGGCTGCCGATCTGGCTCGTCAAATTGTCGACGATCGTGGCAATGCGCGTGGTCGCCTGGCGGGTCTCGCCGGCAAGGGTCTTGACCTCGCTGGCGACGACGGCAAAGCCGCGGCCCGCGTCGCCGGCGCGCGCCGCCTCGATCGTCGCGTTGAGCGCCAGCAGATTGGTCTGCTTCGCGATCGCTTCGATTGCGGCCGCAACATTTCTGATCTGATCGAGCACCGGCTTGAAGGAGCCGAGGCGCTCCTCGACGCGCGCCACCGCCGCCGTCAGCTCGCCGACATGGCCGGCAGCGCCGAGCACGTCGGCGCGCGATGCTGCCACCTCGGCGCTCGCGGCTTGAGCGGCGCTCTGCGCGTTGCGCGCCGCATCGTCGATGCCGCGGTTGCCGGCGACCATCGTCTCGGCGGTATCGTGCAAGGCGCGGAAGTGGTCGGCCTGCTGCGCCACGCGCGCCGACACCTCCTCGACATTGGCGGCGATATCCGCGACTTCGATGCCGAAGCTGCCCAGCCGGCTCGCCAGCTCGGCGACGATACGATCGGCCTCGCTGCTTTCCGATCCGGACCGCAGCTCGGCCCTCCCGCTCGACGTTGCCCCCATTCAAAACCCACTAGCATGAAAACTTCATTCGACACGCCAGAGTAGCAGGGACAAGGTAAACAGCTTCTGAACGAAACCCGGGCGCGACTCGACCGAAGGCGCCGCGACGGTGACGCCCCACCCGCGTCTAACCCACTGAAATGGCTGGACGATAGACGGTCGGCGCCGGGCGTTTCCTAGCGGGGCGTGACGCGCGAAAACAACGGCCCTGGCTGGAAGCCGGGCTCGAAATGGCACCCGCCTTCGCCCTCGCGGTCGAAGCTCGGGCAGCGCGCCGCGACCTCGGCCGCGCTGGGGCGCCGACCGCTGTCGATCCAGCGGCCGAGCGCGTCGAGCAAGGTCGCGTATTCCGCATCGGCCAGTTTGCTGTGCTCATGCTCGTCGGTGAAGGTCTGAACCAGCAGCGCCGACCGGCCGGCAGCGGCCACGGTGTCGTGATACACGGACTCGTATTCGACCATCGCCGTCGGATCGTCGATCGCATGCATGGTGATCACCGGGACCGTGATCTTACCGGTAAGATCGCCATCCTCGGCCAGCGCCGCCACGGCGCGAGGGTCGGCGTCGAAACGCACGACGTCCCGATTCAGGGCCGCGTCGTCGGACGAGCCGTAGTAGATCGCTTTGCGATTGGAGAAGGGGCTCCGCGACGCCAGCGTGCGCTGAACCATGTCGCGGAAGAGGAAGGTCGCCCAGGCCATGTCAGCGACCAGCGAGCGCCGCGGAATGCGGATCACCGCAAGAATGTTCTTGAGGTTCTGTTTCTGCGTTGCGCTGCGCTGGTCAGCGGGCAGCTCGACGCCGGTGCAGTCGTTCACCCGCGCGGCGAGATCCTTGCGGGTCAGGTGGGAATCGGCGGGAAGGCCCATCCATAGCGGATATTGCGGCTCGTCCGGGCGCGGCCAGTTGCGGCAGTAATATTGGTAGACGGCGCGCAGATCGGCGCGAAAGAGATAGGCCTTTGTCGCGCCTGCAATCACGCCGCTGGTCAGCATGACGCCGTCATAGTTGCGCGCGCCGTCGGGGCCTTTGGCATAGAGCTCGATCGCCTTGGCCGCGACATTGCCGCCCCAGGATTGGCCGTGCAGGATGACGCGCTTCGGCTTGCCGAACCGCGCGATAAAGAGGCGGCGCAGATTGTCGACATCGGCGGCCGCAAGGCGCACGCCCCAGCCCGGATGCCGATAGCTCGTGCCGGCCCAGGCATAACCTTGCCGCACGACGACCGAGAAGCGCTCCAGATCCTCGAGGCTGATCTTGGCGCTTACCGGGTCGAGCCGCGGTCCGCCATGGGCATGCACGACGAGCGCGTTGTTCCAATTCTGCGGGATTGCGATCCAATACCAGGCGCCGTTCTCGTCCTGTCCTGAATAGCAGCGCGTGCCGGCGGGCAGCGTGTCGGGGCAGGGCGCCGTGTTGTTCTGCGCTTGCGCCGCCGCGCCTGCCAGCATCAGTGCGCCGCCGATCAGCGCGGGGAGAAGCCTTCGAAATGTCTTCATCGGATGGGATGCCGAGCGGAGGGGTCGATCGCTGCGATGGATGCGGCAGAACCGGGTCGCTGTCAACCCGCGACTGCCGGCATGATTTCTTGGGCGAAAGCGGCCAGCGTCGCCGGCGAAGGGGCGGGATCGACGAGCAGCACATAGCCGACGCCGCCGGCCTTGAGCCGCTGCAGCCGCGCGATGATCTCGTCGGGCGTGCCCAGCAGCGGCGCATCGTCGGTTTCGGGGTCGAAATTAGGATCGGCATAGCGCTCGGCCCCGGGGCCGCGCGCCAGCGAGCCGATGTTGCGGATCACCTGCACGCGCGTCTGCAGCGCCTTTTGCCGCTCTTCCCGCGTCCGCGCGATCTGCAGGCCGCGCGTCACGCCCACCATCGTCGGCTCATAGACGCGACCGATCTTGGCGCATTCCTCGCGGAAAATGCCGACGCGCTCGATGATGAGATCGGTAGCGGCGATCTGATCGAGCAGCAGATTGTAGCCCTCGCGCGCCGCGCGGCGGATCGACTCCGCACTGCCGGCGCCGAGCCAGAAAGGCGGGTGCGGGCGCTGCACCGGCGCCGGCTCGACGACGACATTCTCGAAATGCCAGCGCTTGCCGTGATGCGAGAAGCGGCCGCTCGCCGTCCAGGATTTGCGGATGACCTCGATCGCCTCGTCGAAGCGCTCGGTCGCTTCCTCGATCGGCACGCAGAAGCCGCTGAACTCGTAGTCGCGATAGCCTTTGCCGACGCCGAAATCGAGACGCCCGCCGGAGAGTAGATCGAGCGTCGCCGCCTCTTCCGCCACCAGGACCGGGTTGTGCCAGGGCAGCACCACCACTGCCGTGCCGAGGCGGATGGTCCGGGTGCGGGCGGCGATGTAGCTGAGCAGCGCCAGCGAGGCCGAGACCTGGGCATAGCCGGTGAAGTGATGCTCGACTAGGAAGATGCTGCGATAGCCGAGCCGTTCGGCGGCCACGACGTAATCGATGAAATCGCCATAGCCTTGGCTGTCGCCGCTGGGACCGCCGCGCTTCGCCCGGGCGCCGCCAAAGAGACCGAATTCCATGGATATCCTCGCTGTTGGGGAACCGCGCTCAGGCCAGGAACTCGCGCACGAGACGGCGGAATTCCTCGGGTTGTTCCAGGATCGAGCAATGCCGTGCCGGCCCGAGCAGCCGATGACGCGCGCCGGGGATGGTGGCGGCGAGCCAGCGCGCCGCTTCCTGGAAGGGCGGCATCTCCTGATCGCCGCACAGCACCAGCGTCGGGGTCTTGATCGTCGGCGCCAGGGACCGCAAATCGGCGGCGCCGAGCGCCTCGCAGGCGCGCGCATAGCCTTCGCCGGAGCAGCGGCTCAGCGTGTCGCGGACATAGCGCACCGCCGGCGGATCGGCGGCGATGAAGGCGTCGGTGAACCAGATCTTCAAGAGGTTGTCGACCAGGGCGGCGACGCCCTGCTGGCGCGCCGCGGCGGCGCGCTCGACCCACATGCGGCGCGCTTCGTCGGTGTAGCGCGGCGTCGTGTCGAGCAGCAGCAGCCGGTTCACCCGCTCCGGTGCAGTGGCTGCGAAATGCTGCGCCACCAGGCCGCCCAGCGAGATGCCGGCGATATGGGCGCGATCGATGCCCGCGCGCGTCAGCACCGCGCCGAGCTGGGCGGAGAGATCCTCGATGCCATAGCCGCCACGGGGCAGGGGCGTCTCGTGATGCCCCGGAAAGTCGTAGCTCAGCAGCGTCAACTGCCCTTCAAGCCCGGCGGCGGCGATGTCCCAGAGGTGGTGATCGACCCCGAGACAGTGCAGCAGCACCAAAGCCGGCCCGCTGCCGCGGCGATGCAGCGTGATGGCGGCAGGATCGAGAAGGCTGGTCATCCGAGGCTCTCCTCCGTTCGAGCCTCGTTGCGCGCCGCTGCGGCGCTGGGCCCGTTGCCGGAGAGCTTATCAAGGGATCAGCAGTGTCGTCGATGGCTGTTGTGATCAGGCGATAGACGACGCGGCAAGCCGCGCCGCCACGACCTGCTGCCATTCCGCCATCGGCCGGAAGCCCGGGCGGCTCCGGCAAAACGCCTCGGTCTCGGCGAGGATCGCCGCCTCGCTGCGGTCGAGGTCGATCGGCTCGCGCACGGGTTGCGTCACATGCCAGGGGGTGTCGGCGAAGACTTCGATCCGGTTGCCCTCGGGGTCGCGGAAATAGATCGACCAGGCATTGCCATGGGTGACCGGAACCAAATCGCGCGGCGCCGCATGGCGGATCCGGCGCCAAAAGGCGAGGAGGTCGCCGAGCGTATCGACGCGAAAAGAGACCTGGTTGACGATCCGGTCGGGAAGCCCGGGCGGGCGCCCTTCGACGAGAACGAGCTGGTGGTGTTCCCGCGGGTCGCGGCTCAGGAAGGTGAGGGTGGCGTCGCCGAGCCGACCCGCATCGGTGACGACGAAGCCGAGGCCATCGCGATAGAACGCGACCATCGGCGCCATCTCGGCGACGAACAGGCCGACATGGCTGAAACGCAGCGTGATCGGCGCGTCGCCCATCGGCGGCTCAGCAGGTTGGCTCCATCACGTAATCCTCGCGCCGCTCGAGCCAGCCGACCATCTCCGCATCATTGGGCTCGCGCGCGTCGAGCGCCTCGCGGTCGACGTCGCTCGGAATGAGCTCGAGCGCGGTGTCGATCGCGTCGCTGGTATCGGCCGCCCGGACAACGGCCAGCGGCTGCTCCCCCTTGGTTACGGTGTAGATCCGCATGTCCCGTCCTCCGCCCTTTGGCCACATTTTAATGCAAACACCGGGTATCGGCAGCAAGTGCCTTTGTCGGGGTATTCATGAACTGGCGAGAGCGAGGACCGATCTATCCCTGAACACGGGATATTTTGTCCAGAAGCGCTGACGCGGCTGGGCCGCCTCTCCCCCGGCGCGAGGGCCGACGGCCGCGCGATCCGGGTTTCCCTGAGAAACGCCGTCAGATTTTCCCGGAGAAAAAGGCGTGCAGCTCGGCCGCGGTCTCGGCCGGACGCTCTTCGCTGAGGTAGTGGCCGCACGGGAGCGCCACGGCGTGGCGGATGTCGCTGGCATAGCGCGGCCAGATCTCGGCCGGCCGGTGGTGGCGGCCGACGCCACCGGTGGCGCCCCAGAGCAGCAGCACCGGGCAGTCGACCTTGCGCCTGGCGGCAACATCGGCCGTGTCCGTCTCGAGATCGATGCCGACGGTGGCGCGGTAATCCTCGCACATGGCGTGGATCGTGGCTGGATTCTTGATGCAGCGGATATATTCGGCGAGCGCCTCGGGCTTGAAGAAGCTCAACCCCGCCGGCGTTTTCGCGAGCTTGCGGCGGATGAAATATTCGGGGTCGGCGCCCATCAGCCGCTCCGGAAAATCGTAGGGCTGCACCATGAAGAACCAGTGATAGGAGAAGACGGCGAAGCCGAGATTGAGGTTATTGAGCAAATAATGCTGCGGCAGAATGTCGAGGAAGGCGGCGCGCTCGACCTTGTCCGGGTGGTCGAGGCACAGGCGGTGCAGCACGCGGGCGCCGCGGTCGTGGCCCGCCGCGGCAAAGCGCGTGAAGCCGAGCTCGGCCATGACCTCGACCTGATCCTGCGCCATGGCGCGGAAGGAATAGTTCTCGTGGCGCTCGCCGCCCGGCGGCTTGGAGCTGTCGCCGTAGCCGCGCAGATCGGGGCAGACGACGGTGAAGTCCCGGGCGAGCACCGGCGCCACCGCATGCCAGGACAGATGGGTGAAGGGATTGCCATGCATCAGCAGCAGCGGCGGCCCCTTGCCGCCGGTGACGGTAACGATGCTGGCGCCGCTGGTGCGGATCTCGCGACGGGTGAAGCCTTCGAGCATGGGACATCCTTGTGGGCGTCATTGCGGGTGTCAGCGCAGGCGATCGGGTCGCCATCTTGGCCGCGCCTTGATGCCTGGTCAAAGCGAGGTGTCGGTAGCCCCGCTCTTGGCGCGCAGGGCAGGGCCGCGCGGATCTCTGCTCGGCGGTCGGTGCAGCCTTGAAAGCCGCGCGAATTGAGAGTCGTCCCCGGCGGCAGTAGCATGACCGTCTCGGATCGAGGGGAGGATGCCATGTCGCTGATGGAAGAGCGCCGCGCGGCGATCGATGAGGCTCTGGAGCGCGTCCGGCGCATCGCGGCCGAGCACGGCGTGACGGACGCGGCCCTCGACGCGATAAAGCCGGTGCTGATCGAGCTGGCGGCGCGCCGCGAGCTCTTCCCGCCGCAGCATTTCCCGCTGTCGCCCGAAGGCCATCCGCGCGTCTATCGCCTGGCCGAGGATCCCGACCAGCGCTTCGCGCTCTACGCTTCGGCTGGAACGCCCGGCAAAGCGCAGCCGCCGCACAATCACACCACCTGGGCCGTGATCGCCGGTGTCTTCGGCGACGAGCACAACGTCTTCTACGACCGCGTCGACAACCGCCTCGAGCCCGGGCAAGGGCGGCTCCGCAAGACCGGCGAGCTCACCGTCCGCCGCGGCAATGCCTGCGCCTTTCTCCCCGATGATTTCCACACCATCGAGGTGACCGGCGACGCGCCGTCGCTCCATCTCCATCTCTACGGCATGAGCCTCGAGAATCTGCCCGAGCGCATCTTCTTTGCGACGGCGAGCGGCGGCGCCTACCGCGTCTTCGGCGCGCCGCCGAGCATCCGCGCTCCGCTGGTGACGCCGGCCGAGCTCAAGGCGATGCTGCGCGACGGCGAGGAGCTCGCCATCCTCGATCTGCGCGAAGAGGGCGTCTTCGCCGAGGGCCATCTGCTCTTCGCCGCCTCGCTGCCGCTGAGCCGGCTCGAGCTGCGCATCGACCAGCTCGTGCCGCGCCGCGCCACGCGCCTCGTGCTCTGCGACGCCGATGACGGCCTCGCGCTCCGCGCCGCGCGCAAGCTCATGCATTGGGGATATCGCAACCTCGCCGTGTTGGCCGGCGGCGTCAAGGCGTGGCAAGACGCCGGCTATGAGCTCTTCAGCGGCGTCCATGTGCCGAGCAAGGCGTTCGGCGAGTTCGTCGAGCACGCCGCCGCGACGCCGCGGCTCTCCGCCGAGGAGGTGAAGGCACAGATGGACAAGGGCACCGACATGGTGGTGCTCGACAGCCGTCCGATGGACGAGTTCCACAAGATGAGCATTCCAGGCGCGCTCGACTGTCCCGGCGCCGAGCTGGTCTATCGCTTTCACGAGGTGGTGCCTTCGCCCGAGACGCTGGTCATCGTCAATTGCGCCGGGCGCACGCGCAGCATCATCGGCGCCCAGTCGCTGATCAATGCCGGCGTCCCCAACCGTGTCGCGGCGCTGAAGAACGGCACGATGGGCTGGCATCTCGCCGGCTTTGCGCTGGACCACGGCAAGACGCGCCACGCACCGGCGCCGTCCGAAGCGAACGCGGCGATGGCGCGCGCCGCCGCGGCGCGGCTTGCCGGGCGTGCCGGCATCAGGAGCATCGGTGCCGACACGCTGCAGCGCTTCCGCCGCGACGGCGAGAGCCGCACGCTCTATCTCTTCGATGTGCGCACGCCCGAGGAATACGCCGCCGGCCATCTCGCCGGGGCGCGCTCGGCGCCGGGCGGGCAGCTCGTGCAGGCGACGGACGCTTACCGGGCGACGCTCAACGCACGCGTCGTGCTCGTCGACAGCGACGCCGTCAGGGCGCGCATGACAGCGTCCTGGCTCGTGCAGATGGGCCAGGACGAGGTCTATGTGCTCGACCGCGCCGAGGGTCCAACCGAAACCGGGCCCGAGCCGGTGCGCATTCTCGGCATCGGCGCGGGCGTCGCGTCGCTGACGGCGCCTGAGCTGGCGCAGCTTCAGGGGCATGGCGAGGCGGTGGTGATCGATCTCGACACCAGCCTCGCCTATCGCGAGCAGCATATTCCCGGCGCCTGGTTCGCCATCCGCTCCCGCCTCGCTCTGGCGCTGCCGCTGCTGCCGCAGCACGGCACGCTGGTGCTGACCTCGCGCGACGGCGCTCTCGCCTCGCTCGCCGCGCCGGAACTGCAGGCGCTTACGCCGCTTCCGGTGAAGGTGTTGGCCGGCGGCACCGCCGCGTGGCGCGCCGCCGGCTTTGCGCTTGCCGCCGGCGATGAGCATCTCGCGGACGCGCCCGTCGATGCCTGGTATCGCCCCTACGACAAGGGCGCCGGGGTCGAGGCGGCGATGAACGCTTATCTCTCGTGGGAAGTGGCGCTGGTCGAACAGATCGAGCGCGACGGTGACGCCAGGTTCCGCGTGCTGGACGACATCGGCGGCGCGCGTTCCTAAGAGACGCGCGCCGCCGATCTCACGCTAGACTTCTTCGTAGCTGCGCTCGAATTCCGCGACCTGCTTTTCGGCTTCGTCGCGCGCGATGCCGTAGCGCTCCTGCACTTTGCCGATGAGCTGGTCGCGTTTGCCGGCGATCACCGACCAGTCGCTGTCGGTGAGCTTGCCCCATTTCTCCTTGGCCTTGCCGGTGAACTGCTTCCAATTGCCGGCAATGCGATCCCAATTCATGCACTGGCTCCGCTGTCGGTTTTGATGTGTACTGTGACAACAGCGGTGCGATAAACGCGGTTCCGCTCACCAGCTGCGCACCGGCCCGACATCGACATGGACGAAGTCCCAGCGCCGATAAGTGCCGACACCGCCGGCGCGGAGCGACAGTGCTGCGCGACGCAGATGCGCGAGGCTGATGCCTTCGATCGAGATGTCGGCGGCCTTGGCGAGGAGATGCTCGCTATGCGCGGCCGGCCCCCAGCCTTCGACGCGCAGCAGCCGATTGGTCGCCGCCGTGCGATAGCCCGAGAGGATGTGGATGGGGCGTCCCGTCCCCAGCGTCTGGCGAACACGGTGCAGCAAATCGATGAGCTCGGGATCGATCGGCACCACCTTGTCCTGGTGGTAGTCGCGCATCAGCCAGTCGACCCGCTGCAACGAGCTGGAGACATAGCGCCCGTCGCACCAATAGACGTCGTCGAAGCGTTCGTCGGTGTTGGGATTGTAGAGCGCGAGCTTGCGGTCGCCGCGCGGCGCGGCGAAAGCGGTGCCACCGACCGTTGCGGCGAGGACCGCGCCGGCCGCGGCGCCGAGAAGCGCGCGCCGCGCGATCCGATGGGCGATCCCGGTCTCTCCCTCCCGCATCCCCTCCACCGCCAGCCTGGCCACGGCGTTTTTCGACATGCGTGGTCTCCGTCGCTCATGCGAGCTTAGTTGCCGCGTAAAACCAAACCGGCGCGCGACTTGTTCCCTTATTCGCGCATTCGCCGTATAGACGGGTCGAATTTCGCGCATTCCGTGAGGCCGGCGCCCCGGGACGGCGCTGAGGAATGGCTCGTTTCCGGCAATCGCGGTGAGCTGATGACGGTCGCCTCGCCCAATTCTACCGATGCGATAGCAGGGCCCGATAGAACACTAGTCCTTCTACGGTTAGCATCGCGCCGCGGCGTCTGGGAGCGTCGGCCGGAGGGGGAGCGATGCCCGGCATTTTGCAAGGCGAGCCGCTGCTCAGTGCCGTCTACGATTTCTGCGCGGAGCGCCGCGGCACTCGGGCGATGCCGTCGCGCGCCGATATCGACCCGATCGACCTGCCGCGTTTCGTCCTGCCCCATCTGGCGCTGCTCGAGGTATTCGATGCCGGCGCGCGCTATCGCTGGCGCCTCACCGGCACCGAGGTCGTCAACCGCTTCGGGCGCGATGCCACTGGGCGCTTCGGCGATGAGGTGTTGAGCGGCGATTATCTTGCATTTTTCACATCGCTCATCCGCCAAGTCTGCCGTCGACAGGCACCGGTGTACTCGCTCACTCTGTTCCGCTGGGAGGATGGACGCACGATGACGACGAGCCGGCTCTATGTTCCGCTTGGCGACGCGGATGCCGGCGTCACGCAGGTGCTGGGCGTGCATGATTTCCGCGCCAAGGCGAGCCCGCGTCATCCGGCGACGCTGCTGTGTGATGTGCAGCAGATCGAGGAGCTGGTACGCCAGGAGCTGCCTTTCGAGCCGCCCGCCTGAAGGGGTTCTTCCAGCTTGGCGGCGATGCTGCTTGTGTTTATCGTAGAGATTGCCCAGAGGCTTCGAAGGAGTGAGGTCCGCTATGCCGGTCAGCGTCAAATCCGCCAGTTCCGGGCTCGGCGTCGCCCCCACCGGCGGCGGCGTCGGTGCGGAAATTACCGGGGTCGATCTCCGCCGTCTCGACGACGACACGTTCGCTGCAATTCGTCGCGCGTTTGTCGAAAATTCCGTGCTGCTGATCCGCGGCCAGCAGCTCAGCGATGACGACCTCATCGCTTTCTCGCGCCGCTTCGGCGCGCTCGACTGGGCGCCGATCCAGGAGAACGGACGGCGCTTCGTCGACGGCAAGCCCGAAATCTACGTCGTCTCCAACGTGATCGAGAAGGGCGTCGCCATCGGCAGCCTCGGCGCCGGCGAGGCGGTCTGGCACACCGACATGTCCTACCTCGATGATCCGCCAATGGCGAGCATGCTCTATGCCATCGAAATTCCCCCCAAGGGCGGCAATACCGGCTTCTGCAACATGTACAGCGCCTATGCGGGGTTGCCCGACCCGCTGAAGCGCCGCGCCGCCGGGCTGCGCATCAAGCATGACGGCACCTACAACAGCGGCGGCTATCTGCGCGAAGGCGTCGCCGCCACCGACGATCCGCGCACCTCTCCCGGCGCCGTCCATCCGCTGGTCTGCACGCATCCGGAATCCGGCCGCCGCTGTCTCTATCTCGGGCGCCGCCGCAACGCTTATCTCCTCGGCCTCGACCTTGCGGAATCGGAAGCGCTGCTCGACCAGCTCTGGTCCTACGCCACGCGCGACGAGTTCACCTGGTACAACAACTGGCGTCCGGGCGATCTCGTGCTCTGGGACAATCGCTGCACCATGCATCGGCGCGATCCCTTCGATCCCGCGGCGCGCCGCATCATGCACCGCACGCAGATCAAGGGTACGGCGCGACCGGCAGCGTAAATCCGGCTATCAGCTATCAGCCGTCAGCTCAAGGCGAACGCGCGAAGCGCGTTCGTCCGCGGCGGCGCCAGCGATTGCGCAGCAATCGCGAGAGCCGCACCGTTCGGGCTAGCCTCGGCGCTAGCGTAGGGAGAGGCGCCTAGGCTGGTCGCTCTCTGCGCGGCTCTCGCGGTTGCCATGCAACCGCCGTCGCCGCCGAGCGCTGCGCGCTCGCGGGGGGGTAGCCGCACGGAATCAAAGCGCAGAAAAGGCCGTCATTCATGGCCGGGTAAAGGTTTGTCGCTAGGCTCCCTCGAGCCGGTTCGTCAGGGGCCGGCCGTGGAGGAGCGGCGGGTGCGGCGCATTCTGACCATCGATGGCGGCGGGATTAAGGGGGTATTCCCGGCTGCGTTTCTCGCCGAGATCGAGGACTGGCTGGGCGCGCCGATTCACGACTATTTCGACCTCATCGCCGGCACCTCGACCGGCGGCATCATCGCCATCGGGCTGGCGCTCGGCCAGACCGCGGGCGAACTGCTGCAGCTCTACAAGGAGCATGGCCGCGCCATCTTTCCGGCGCGCCCGGTGACGAGCAGTCTGCGGCGGCTCTTGCGCGCGAAATACAGCCTCGCGCCGCTGCGCCAGGCGCTCGACAAAGCCTTCGGCGACCGCCGTGTCGGCCATTGCCGCCGGCGTCTGCTGGTGCCGGCGCTCGACGTCGCGTCCGAGCGCGTCTACATCTACAAAACCGCGCATCATCCGAGTCTGGTGCGCGATTACACGGTGTCGGCGATCGATGTCGCTCTGGCGACGGTGGCCGCGCCGACCTATTTCCCCATCCATCTGTCCGACGAAGGCGCCTATGTCGATGGCAGCCTCTGGGCGCGCAATCCGTTGGCGCTGGCGGTGGTGGAAGCGATTGGCGTGCTCGGTTGGGCGCGCGAGGATATTCGCGTGCTGAGTCTCGGCTGCACCTCGCGCCCGCTCGGCATCGCCTGGCACAAGCGCGTCTCCCTCGGCGCTTCCTATTGGGGCGGGCGCATCGCCGATGTCTTCATGAAGGCGCAGTCCTCCTCGGCGATCGCCATGGCGCACACGCTGGTCGGTTCGCACAATGTGTTCCGCATCAGCCCCGACACCTCGGCGCAGCATTTCACCCTCGACGGCGCCCACCACATGCCGGAGCTCGAAGCGCTCGGCCGCGATGAGGCCGAGCGCGCGCTCGACGACCTCGGCGAGGTGTTCTTTGCAACGCCGGCGGCGCCCTTCGATCCCTGTCATACCCTCGACGAGACGCAGCCGCTGACCGGCAACGTCGCCGCCTGAGAGTCGCTCGGGTCGGCTC
>JASHUO010000434.1 GCA_030039975.1 Alphaproteobacteria bacterium | reverse complement strand
TGTCATCGAATACGACGCCGCGCAGTCGGAGCACCTGGCCCGGCTGATGGTGGCGCTGCGCGGCAGCGCCATCGATGATTTGCGCGGAATCCTGCAGCGCGTTGCCGCGCCCGCCCACGACGAGACCGCACTCGCGCAACCTCGCGCAGCTCACCCGGGAGCGGCAAAGCGCTGGCCGCTGGCGCTGCCGACGGTGTCGCTCGCCTTGGCGCTCTCGAGCCATCCGCTCGCGGTTGGGCTCAACGCGCCGCTGCTGCTGTGGAACGCCTACCCCATCGCCAAGCGCGCCTGGCGGGTCTGGAGCCGGGAACGCCGACTCAACGTCGATTTCCTCGATACCCTCGCCATCGGCGCCTCGATCCTTCAAGGCAGCTTGCTGACCGGCGCGATCATCACCTGGCTGATCCGGCTCGGCGATTGGATCCGCGACTTGACCGCGGCCGGCTCGAAACGGGCGATCAGCGAGCTGCTGGAGTTCCGGCAGAAGACCGCCTGGCGCCTCCGGGACGGTGTCGTCGCCGCGGTGCCGGCCTCGGATCTCGCGATCGGCGACACCGTCATCGTCTATCACGGCGAGATGATTCCGGTCGATGGCGAGATCATCGAGGGTCGCGGCCTGATCGACCAGAAGACCATTACCGGCGAGAGCTTGCCGGTCGCCCGCGGCCTCGGCGAAGCCGCCTTTGCGGCGACGATCTTGCGCGAGGGCCAGCTCACGATCCGTGCGCTCAAGGTCGGCCTCGCCACCACCGCCGGCCAGATCGCGGAGCTGGTCGAAAGCGCGCCCGTCGGCGACACGCGCATGCAAAATCATGCCGAGCTCTTCGCCGATCGGCTGGTGCTGCCGACCTTGAGCCTGGCCGCGGGCACGGCCGCCGTGACCGGCGATGTCAACCGCTTCCTGTCGCTCGTGATCGTCGATTTCGGCACCGGCATTCGCGTCGCTGCGCCGACCTCCGTGCTCGCGTCGATCACCCATGCCGCGCGCGCCGGCATCATCATCAAGAGCGGCGGCCATATGGAGAAGCTGGCAGGGATCGACACCATCGTGTTCGACAAGACCGGCACCTTGACGCATGGCACGCCGGTCGTGCGCGACGTCGTCTCCTATCGCAACACGCTGCCGGCCGATCACCTTCTGGCGGTTGCGGTGGCGGCGGAGACGCGGCTGAAGCATCCGGTGGCGGAGGCCATGCGGGTGCGGGCGCGCGAGCGGACGCTCGCCATCCCCGCCTGCGAGGAAGCGCAGTACCATGTCGGCCTCGGCGTCGAGGGCCGGGTCAACGGCTGGTACGTCCATGTCGGCAGTGAGCGCTTCCTGCGGCAGCGGGAGATCCGGCTCGATTGCGCGACGAGCGACCGCCTCGCTGTCGAGGCGCGCGGGGAATCCTGCACTTATGTCGCGGTCGACGGTGAGCTCGCCGGCCGCGTCGCCTATGCCGACGAAATCCGCCCGGAGAGCGCGGACGTGATCCGGCACCTGCACGGCCTGGGCGTCCGCGATACGGTTATGCTCACCGGCGACAACGGTGTCGTCGCCGGCGCGGTGCGGCGCCGGCTCGGATTGACCAGCCATCTCGCGGACCTCCTGCCGGCCGACAAGGTCGACGCCATCCGGGAGCTTCAGCGCGCGGGCCGTGTCGTCGCCATGGTCGGCGACGGCATCAACGATTCGCCGGCGCTCAGCTATGCCGATGTCGGCATCGCCATGAAGCACGGTGCGGACATCACGCATGAATCCGCGGATGTCGTGCTGATGGAGGATTCGCTGTGGAAGCTGGTGAAGGCGATCGAGATCTCGCGCGGCGCGGTCGGGCTCATCAAGCAGAACTACGCGATCGTCGCCGCGCTCAACGCTTTGGCGCTGGGCCTGGCGCTTCCCGGCGGGCTCGTCAGTCCCGCGGTCACCGCCGTGATCAGCAACGGCTCGGCGATCCTCGCCAGCATGAACGGGCTGCGGCCGATGCTGCGCGATCGATGAGCCGGGCATGGCGATGAGCGCGGATGCGCAAAGCCGCAGCCTCATCCCTGCGCGCGACCACGCGGAGCTGGCGCGGATCGTCGCTCTGCTCGAACGGCCGAGCTTTGCCATCAAGGTCGCCGACCTCGTCGGCCGACCCTTTACCCGCGCCATGGGCATGCTGCCCAAAGCCACCAACCGGCCGATGACGCGCGTGTTGGAGGCCGCCATCGTCAAATGCCTCAAGGTCGCGATCGACTCGCTCGACGGCACGCCGGCGCTGCCGCCCTCGCGCTGGCTGCCGCGGCTGACCACCGGTGTCACCGGCGGCGTCGGCGGTTTTTTCGGCGCCTTGGCACTGCCGGTCGAGCTGCCGCTCACGACGATGCTCATGCTGCAGTCGATCGCCGATATCGCGCGCCATCACGGCGAGGATTTGCAGCGCATCGAGGCGCGCCTGGCCTGCCTCGAGGTGTTTGCGCTCGGCGATCGCCGTTCGGGCAAGCGCGCCGATATCGGCTACTACGCCACGCGCTCGGCGCTGGTTCAGCTCACCAGCAGCGTGGCCGCGCTCGCGGTTCAGCGCCAGACCGTCGACACCGCATCGCCGGTGGTCATGCGCATGGTCGGTGAGATCGCCGGGCGCTTTGGCCTTGCCCTTTCGGAACGTGCCGCCGCCGCGGCGGTACCGATCGCCGGCGGCGTCAGCGCGGCGCTCATCAACGTGCTGTTCATGAGCCACTTCCAGCAGATCGCCGAAGGCCATTTCACCGTCCGACGCCTCGAGCGGCACTACGGCGCCGCGCCGGTGCAAAGCCTCTACCGGTCGATCGCGGCGGGCCGAGGGGCGGAGCGGGGCGGGGGGTGACCGGCGCCGGTTGGCCCGGCAGGGACCCGTGCCGCGTTGCAATCGCGCCGCGAACCCCTTACCGTGCCGCGGAATTTCAGAGCTCGGGGCGTAGCTCAGCCTGGTAGAGCGCCAGCTTTGGGAGCTGGATGCCGGAGGTTCGAATCCTCTCGCCCCGACCATCCCGAGCGACGAGGGGAAACATGGCGGTTGCACGCATCTATCGGCCGACCAAGACGGCGATGCAATCCGGCCGCGCCAAGACCCACAAATGGGTGCTCGACTACGAGCAGGCGACGCAGCGGCACCCCGATCCGCTGATGGGCTGGATCAGCGCCGGCGACACGCTGAACCAACTCCATCTCTCCTTCGACACGCTCGAGGAGGCGGTCGCCTACGCGCAAAAGCGCGGCCTCGACTATGTCGTGGCGCCGCCGCAGGAGCGCATCGACAAGCCCAAGGCCTATGCCGACAATTTCCGCTATGACCGGCCGCGCTGGCCGGCGGGGTAAGGCGGCCCTCGCGGTCCAGCGCGGCGCCTGTTAGAGTGCGCGCCCGGAAGCGCCCTTAGCTCAGCGGATAGAGCAGCCGCCTTCTAAGCGGCAGGTCGCAGGTTCGATTCCTGCAGGGCGCGCCAAAGAAATCAATGGCTTAGTGGAATAGACGATAGGCTCGATACGCTCGGCGCGGGAGGCTTCCGCGAGGCGAGTCACATTACACGGTACGTCGTGCTCGACTGGACGACATCGTCGCTGCTTAATCTCATGGTTCGGCGGCTACTGAAGAACACGCCATTGCTCGACGCTTACGAGATTCATCGCGGCTCGGTCCTCAAGAATTTTGAGGACCAGAAGAGGATTTTCTACGTCTTCTTCCCCGCGCGGTCGAGGACCGAAAAAAGCCCTCCACGTTTGATTGGCTTGTCAGCAGGACCGCGGCTTAGTCGCCAAGGCGGCCGACCGGCTCGACGACATCATCGAGGAGATGATGGCTTTCGAGGCGAAGAAAGCGCTCGCGCTGGTCTACGACAGGTTCGGCAAGGTCGAGGCGGACGAGCTGGCGGAAACGTGGTCGCAGATCGAAGCGGTCTGCCACGAGTGGATCGAGAGCGCCTAGCCCCCAGCGACTTCGCGCCGTTTTCACCCGGCGGGCATCGCATCGCGCCGTCAGGTAGCGCTTCCAGACCTTTCAATTCGCATCTAAACTGATCGATGAAATGACACACCCTTGGGCTACAACAAGGGGATGGCTGCGCTGGTGTATGTCGTTACGGTACTGCGGGACACGATTGCGCAGGCGGAGGATGCCGTTGCGGCGCTTTGGCTCGTTCTCGAAGAAAACCAGATGTCGACACCAAAGCTGCACGTGAAGCGAGAACTTGCAATCGTGCACATCGACATCGAATTCCAATCTGAGCACGACGCAGATCTGATGCAGGAGGCGATCTCCCGGCTAGGATCGGCGCCGCTCAAATCCGAACGCACCTGAGCAGCGGCTTGGCACCGCAAGCGACATGTCGCTTATTTACCTCAGGTTTCTCCACGTTTTCCGATTGCGCGCCAAGGTGCAACCGACCACGGTATAAAAAAGCTGGCCGAGTCGAAGAGGTTCTCCGTGGCGAGCGACGACGATGGAATTGATCCCTCCCTGCGTGAGCGGGTCATGGAACAGATCGGCACCTTTACCGATGCGCTGGAAGCTGCATCAGCGAACCGTACCGATGAGGCGCTCGATGAGCTGCGCAATGCGGCCGACAATCTCATGCGCGCCGTCGGCCGCGTCCTCATAGAGATCGCGCATCAGCGCGGACAGTAAGAACAGGACTGCTGATTCTCTCGCAGCTATCAACGGCGCGCGCAGCGCGGGCGTGCATTGCTTCGCTAAATTGCGATAGCGCAAAAATCGGAAAGAGCATCACAAGAGCAGGTTCCGTACCGGTTTGGTGGCGTCGATATGCCTTCTGGTTCATCCGGGTCGATTGAAGCGAACGGACGAGCAAACCGTCATCTTCAGCCCTAAGGTTGTAGCCAGCTAAAATACAGCCCCGATGGGCTCGCCCCGAGCTCATGAAATTGTGTGTTTGGGTTCAACGGAAAGCCAGGGATGATCGAGGTCTTATCGCGGAGCAATGCGATGATCGACGAAAAAAAGCTCGAAGAGCGCTTGGTCGCGCTCGAAGCCGCCAGATCCTGGGGTCCGCGCGTCGTCTCGCGGCTGGAGATGCTGCTGCGCTCGGGCGCGGACGAGGCACTCTACCGCATCAATCCGATCCAGTTCGCCGCAGAGAAATCGATTGCCGAGGCTGAAGGGATCGATCTTTTCCTCCATGCCTGCGTGGCCGGGCTATTCGATATGGACTGGCTGCTGGTTTGTCCGATGTGCTCGGACGTCGTCGAGAGCTTCCAAAGCCTGCGCAAGCTGCACACGCATTTCCACTGCCACCTCTGTCAAAGCGATTACGACGCCGCGCTCGACGATTACATCGCGGTGACGTTTACGGTGTCGCCCGCCGTGCGCAGCATCCGCTTCCATAAACCGGATGCGCTGTCGGCCTGGGATTACGTCTTTCATTATAAAATGACGCCGGGCGGCCTATTGCCCGACGGCGTGCCATGGAGCGAGGCTGCCAAAGGGTTGGTGCGGGTGCTCACCCGCATCGAGCCAGGCTCTGTCGCCCGGCTCGAGGTTGATGCCGTCGAAGGCGCGCTTCTGGGCCAGGATTTCGAAAGCGACGCCCAATTTTTTTTCCCGGTCGCAAGCGGGGCGGGGGTAACGCCACCCCATGTGCCGGTCATGCTCGACGGCGGCAAATGCGTCGCCGCCACGGCAAACATCGCACCCGGCAAGGTCGCGTTCGAGGTTCGCAACGCCGGCAAGCTGCCGGTGGTATTCGGCATCCTACAGCTGCCGATGGCGACGTTTCAGCGCCCGAAGCTTCGCTTCACGCCGTCCTTATCCGGCAAGCGGCTGCTGATGACACAAACCTTTCGCGACTTCTTCCGCTCAGAGGTGATCAGCGCGACGGAGGGCATCGCGGTTCTCGACGTTACCCTCGTCTTCACCGATCTCAAGGGCTCGACGGCGCTCTACGAGCGGATCGGCGACCTCAACGCCTACATTCAGGTGCAGCGGCACTTCCAGTATCTTCTCGACGCCACGGTTCGGCACAACGGCGCCGTCACCAAGACGATCGGTGACGCCGTGATGGCGGCGTTTTTGACGTCGGCCGATGCGGTGCAGGCGGCGCTTGATATGCGCGAGGCGGTGGATCAGCTCAATCGGGACCGCCCGCAGCGTGATTTCATCCTGAAAATCGGCGTGCATCGGGGAGCCTCGATCGCGGTCACGCTCAACGAGCGGCTCGATTATTTTGGTCAGACGGTGAATATCGCAGCGCGGGTGCAAAACCTTGCCGATGGCGACGAGATCTGTATCACCGAAGAGGTTTACGGCGCGCCGGCGGTGGCGGAAATTATTGCGCCATACCCGGTGACGAAGAGCGAGGCGGAGCTCAAGGGCGTCAGCAAGGCCATGCCGGTCTATCATCTCGCCCGAAGGGCATCCTAGAGCGTGGTTCGGTCAGGTCGAATCGCTTGCTTCCTTTATCCGTCGTGCTTTCGCGCTAGGGTACGTACACATCTCAATAAACACTGCGATTCCAGTGTCTTTTCCACCGTCCCCGCGAAAGCGGGGAACCAGAGCCGTGCGCATCGGTCGTCGGGGCTGAACCTCCTGGATGCCCGCTTTCGAGCGTGTGAGGGAATTGCGGATTTGTCGCGGGCATGATTCTGTTCCTGCCACGGAGGTGGGGATGGCAGGGGACGCGCGTTATCTGGAGGCGGACCGAGCCCAGCTGCGCTGGGATATTGTTGACCTTGAGAGCCAGCTTCCGTTGGAGCATCGGGCTCGGGTGGTGTGGGCGTTCGTAGGCGCCCTCGATTTATCTGAGCTTTATGCGCGCATCCGGTCGCGGGAGGGGGAACCCGGTCGGCCGCCACCCGATCCGAAGATCCTGCTGGCGCTTTGGCTGTTTGCCACGCTGGAAGGGGTCGGCTCGGCGCGGCAGCTGGATCGGCTGTGTGATCGGGACGTGGCGTATCGCTGGCTGTGCGGCGGCGTGCCGATGAACTACCACGGTCTGAGCGACTTCCGCGTTGGTCATGCTGAGGTTCTCGACCGCCTGCTGACCGAGAGCCTGGCGGCGCTGCTTGCCGAAGGATTGGTCACGCCGGAAGAGATCGCGCTCGATGGCACGAAGGTGCGGGCGAGCGC
>JASHUO010000433.1 GCA_030039975.1 Alphaproteobacteria bacterium | reverse complement strand
CCGAGCTGCCGCTCGCGATTGGCCGCGTCGAGCCGCAGCGCGCCGACGCCGCCAGTGTGCCGTCGGCAACCGCCGGCCATACCGACACCTCTGCGCTGGTGGCGATGTTCGAGCGGCAGCTCGCCGCCGGCCGCCTCGACCAGCCCGAGATCGACAACGCGCTCGAGACCTATCGGCAGATCGCGGCCGTCGCGCCGGAGGATCCGGCCACGACGCGGCTCGGCGAGCGCCTCGCCGCTGCTTTCTGGACGCGCGCGAACGAGGCCCGGGCGGCGAAGCGGTGGGACGACGCGCTGCATGATTTCGCCCAGCTCAAGGCGCTGCCGCCGATTCCCTGGCAGATGCTCGCGGCAAAGTTAGATACCATGCCGGCGCATGCGGAACCGGACGCTTCACCCGACGCCGCGCCGCCGCCGAGCCCTGCCGCCTCTGCCGCCGCATCGGCGACGCCCAGCGACGGTGCGCCGGCAACAGCGTCGACCGGTTCCAGCATCGCGGCGGTCTTTATGGCGCGCGGTGACGGCGCGCTTCAGCAAGGCGATGTCATCTCGGCGCGGCAGTTTTACGAACTCGCCGCCGCGAACGGTCTCGCCCGCGCCGCGACCGCCGTCGGCCTCACCTACGATCCCGATTTTCTCCAAGCCCGCGGCGTCCGCGGCGCCTTGGCCGATATGACCGAAGCAAGGCGCTGGTACCGCAAAGCCATCGACGCCGGCGACCCCGCAGCCCGCCTGCGCCTCGACAAATTGCTCACACCGGCGCATTAGCGCAAGGCGAACGCGCTACGCGCGTTCGTCCGCGGCGGCGGCAGCGATTGCGCAGCAATCGCGAGAGCCGCACCGTCCGGACTGGCCGCGGTGTTAAGGCAGGGATCGGGGTGTTGCAAGCTCCGCTTTCTCCTGTAATGGCAACCGCCATCGCCGCCCCTGCATCTAAAACACCCGCCCATATTTCACGACCTTCGCCTCCATCTCTTTCTCAAGCTCCGGATGCTCGGCAACCACCCGGCTGATCAATTCCCTCTGGACGCCATGGATCGCCCGCGCGATCGCCTTCCCATACTTCTCATATTCCGCTGCCGGACAGTGCTCTTTGAGCAGCAGCAGCAAATCCTGCAGCGGGTTCGTGCTACGAAACGCCACGGTGATGACGTACCAAGCAAGGTCCTTTTCCATCTGCATCCTTCCCTAGACAATCATGTCGTCGGTAACGCTCTGCGTAAAATTGAACGCATCGTCCAGCAGAGCCCACTATTCGCTCGTCTTGCCCGCGAAAGCGGGCATCCAGACTTTTTGATCGAGCTTCGTGTCAGTGCGCATCAGGAAATCTCGCGACCGTTCCAACCGGCCTCACTCGAACGGAATTGCGTGCCACGGACGCAACCCGAAACCCCCGCCAGTGCCTTGACCAGGGGGAGTGGGGAAGATCAGCGGCGGCAAAGAGGGCATGCTCCGTGGCGGCGGAGAAGCCGTTCTGTCGCTCCAGGTGTCGAGCGGTGGCAAGTCTTCACCCCTTCTTCCCCTTATACAGGCAGCGTATCGGTCATTTGCGTTTGACCAGCACATCTCGCGGATGCGGCGCTGCTTCGGCGTACGGTTAGGCAAACTCCGGCACACTTGGTAGTCACTGTGCCGTTGCTCTTCGCACTCATCGCCCTCGAGGGCGGGCCGAATATTCGACGACATTCCTGTCGCGCCATTCCCGGGTATTGGCGCCGGGCCAAGCGCAATCTGCTCCGCCGGCGCATCCGCAGGTGATTCGGAGGAGTCAGAGGTGTCCGGCGCCAGTTCGCTTTCATCGTCTGCTCCATCGGCTTCGCCGCCATCCTGCCGGCGCAGCGGCAGATGCGCGCGTGCCAGCACCGCATGAAGCGCCTGAGACCGAGCGCCGGGCCCGTCAGGAAGTACACCGCCATCTTCTCTCGGAGCAATGAGCGGGGCGCGCGACAAAATGCGATCGAAAACCAGGTAGCCGCACCCATCCTCTTGGATAACGAGACACAGTTCTATCGGCCGCCCGATGACATCGACGATGGCGCCGAAGCCGTGTGTTCGCCGTAGATCCGAGCGGCGCGGCGGGTCTTCGCCTGACCCTAGATAGCGCGCGTTCGCCAGCAGCGACGGTAGCGCCGGCAGCGACAGCAGCAGTTCCGGCGCCGTGCCTGGGGCGGTTGTCCTGCTGAGGCCCCGTCGCCAATCGAGCAAGATCGGCTGCTGCGTCGCACGGTTGACGACGGCGCGGCCGTCGAGGCGATCCCGGGCGTAACGAGCGGCGAGTCCTTGAAGGTGGCCATAATTCCGCAGTCGCGCCCCGAGCTCTTTGCCAGTAATGCGCGTAGCCAATCGCGAAGACATGCGTTACGCCTCCGTGTGATAGGAAATGCTGAGAGGATGGCGACGGTCAGGCTGCGAGCGCAGCGCGGCCGGCCCTATTTGCGCTTACGCGCACTCTTGCTTTTGCGCTTCGCCTTCGGCCGCGGGGGATTTGGCTTGTACAAATAGATGTGGCTCACCTTTTCCGGCAGGACATCTTTTTTGGCGACCTCCATCAACGGAAATCCGAGATCACCATCGATCCGGCCATAGTCCCAGGCCAACTTTCCGGCCTTGGCCTCCTCTGAGTAATAGAGCAGCGAGCCAATATGGACCAAGGCGAACTCGAGCGCGTGAATCGCATCCACGCCACCGCTGAGCGACAGGAAATCGTCGCCCATGCCACGTATCCGGAACGGGCAGAAATAGTCGGGCGAGCCGCGGAATTTTCTCGGCTTGCCGATTTCGACGGTGACTTTCTTTCGCCCGGAAAGTAGCAGCTCCCGCCTCGCCACCACCGTTCCGATGCCGGTCATCCTCAGTTTCATGTAGCCCCGCGCGTCCGTCGCCCCCAGCACTACCGTGGGTGCTCCATATTCGCCTCCCGAAAGGTCCAGACCTCGTCTCTCTTACCCTCTTCCAGTACGGCA
>JASHUO010000005.1 GCA_030039975.1 Alphaproteobacteria bacterium | reverse complement strand
GGGTACGATGGAAAAAGATCTCAAGCTGTGCGAGGGAGGATCAGGAAGCGCAAGCGCGGAGGCGGCGAAGGGCGGTCTGACCATCACGCGATCGGAAGCTTCCGAAGCGGTCAACGACTGCATGATGGCGAAAGGCTATCAGAAGTTCTACCAATCGAGGCAGACGCTGTTCTAGCGGCCTACTGGAATCCCGGAGGCCACCCCAGATGAAATACCCGGCCGCGGCCGGTGAAGCAGGGCGGATCGGAGCCAGCGCGAGAAGCTTGCGGGACCGAACGCCCCGCATCTCCGCCGTCCTGATAGCCGCCGAGGGTAACGCCTTGGCGCCGGGGGAGACGACGGCCGGGCCGCGCCGGCCTGTCGGTCGCGCTGCCGCGCCTCAAGGCGCGAGCCGCGTGGTCAGCGTTGTGCCGGGGAGCTTGCCGATCAGGGCATCGGCGAGCTTCGCTTCGCGCAGATTGGCGCCGCGCAGATCGGCGCCGCGCAGATCGGCATTGGTGAAATCGGCGCCGCGCAGATTGGCCCCGCGAAAGCGCGCCGCGGCGAGCATCGCGTCGGCGAAGCGCGCTTCGGCGAAGATCGAGCGGTCAAGGCGCGCCGCCGCGAGCAGTGCGCCGGAGAAATCGAAGCCGGAAAGGTCGTAGCCGACGAGCTCGGCGCGCTTGCCGCGGCGTCCGCCGCTGCGCACCCAGAGTTCATGCGCGCGGAGATGGCGCTGCACCTCTTCGGCCGGCAGCTCCATCGAGACGAGATGAACGCCGGCGCTCTCGACCTTCCGCCGCGCTTCGCCGCGCACCGCCGCGCCGGTGAAATCGGCGCCGGCAAGACTCGCGCCTTCGAGCGCGACGTCGATGATCTCGGCGCAGCGGAAACGTGCGCCGGCGAGGTCGCTGCGCCGCAACGATGTGCGTTCGAGCGTGGCGCAATCGAATTCGACATGGCGCAGCTTGGCGTCGGTGAAATCGGTATCGCGCAGCACCGTGCGCACCAGCCGCGTGCTGCGCCGCGGCGCGTCGCTGGCGCGGCCGGATTGACCGCGTTCGTCCCCGGGCGAGAGATCGGCCTCGGCGAAATTGCTGCCGGACAAATCGGCGTCGTCGAAATAAGCGCCCCACAGCTTCGAGCGGTGAAACACGGCGCCGCGCAGATCGGCGTTGCGGAAGGTGCAGTCGAGGAAGGTGGCGTCGGCGAAGTTCATCCGCCGGAAATCGAGGCCGGAGAAATCCCAGTTAACCACGGTCGTGCGCGCGCGCCCATAACGCCCCGGCGCTTCGCCGTTGTGCCACTCGCACAACGTCGCAAGCAGCGCCTGGGTGGCATGAACTTCGCTCGGCCCTTGCCGCGGCGGATTGTCGCCGGTTGTCACTGATCTCCCGCCAAATTTGCCCGAAGGTCCAGCCGAAAAGGTGAGGTTTTATGGATCGGCAGGCAAACGCTTTCGCCATGGATTTGGCTAAAATCCGAGCGATTTTGCGGTCCGGGAGAGAGCCATCGATGTGCTGCAAGGTTACGGGAATGTCGAGAAAATAACCTTCGGTTGCCACAAATCGGCCAAGCTTCGCCCGCAGGCTTCGCGCGTCAGGGATTCAGGAGAGAGCGATGGGTGTCTCGAAGCTGCTGCGCGCCGAGCCGAAACTCGAAGAGCTGCTCGCCGACGATATGATGGGCTGGGTGACGAAGAGCGCCGGCACCGACCGCGCCGGGCTGCGCGCGCTGCTCAGCGACATGGCCGGCCGGGTTCCGGCCGAGCGTTTCGCCGCGATTACGCCGCGTTGCGCGTCGCCGGC
Organism: Alphaproteobacteria bacterium; assembly: GCA_030039975.1. Classification (GTDB taxonomy): domain Bacteria; phylum Pseudomonadota; class Alphaproteobacteria; order ATCC43930; family CGMCC-115725; genus DAHUYF01. Next base: position 4,929 of record JASHUO010000005.1, on the reverse strand, counting down.
ACGATGCGGCTGTCCGCAACCGGCAGGGTGAACATCGCCTTGAGGCCCGGCTCGTTGTCCTCGAGCCAGGCGTCGCCGCCATGCAGCCGCGCTACGGCGCGCACGAGACTGAGACCCAGGCCGTTGCCTGGCGTGCTGCGGCTGCCCTCGAGGCGTACGAAACGGTCGAACACCGCCTCGCGACGGTCCGCAGGGACGCCAGGGCCGCTATCGGCAACTTCGATGCGCGCCGTGCCGCCCTGGCGATGGGCGCGCAGCGCCACTTTGCCGGCGGGGGTATATTTCAGCGCGTTGTCGAGCAGATTGGCGATCGCCTGCGACAACAGATGCCGATCGCCATGGACGGCGATGAGGGCATCGCTCTCGACGGTAAGCGAAAGGCCCTTGTCGTCCGCGACGGGCTCGTAGAGCTCGGCCACCGAGCGCGCGATCTCGGCGAGATCGACCACCGCCATGGTCTCGCGGCGCGAGCCGGCTTCCGCCTCGGCGATGCTCAACAGCGCGTTGAAGGTGCCGAGCAAATGATCGGCCTCGGCGATCGTCTCGCGCAGCGCATCGGCGTAGCGCTGGGCGTCGGGGCGCTCGAGCAGCGTCACCTCGAGCCTGGCGCGCAGCCGCGACAGCGGCGTGCGCAGATCATGCGCGATATTATCGGTGACTTGGCGCATGCCCAGCATCAGCCGCTCGATCTGGTCGAGCATGGCGTTGAGGTTGGCGGCGAGCTGATCGAATTCGTCGCCGCTGCCGCTGAGCGGCACGCGTTGCGAGAGATCGCCGCGGATGATGCGCTCGCTGGTGCGGTTCACTGCCTCGACGCGGCTCAGCATGTGTCGGGTCATGAAGAGACCGCCACCCACGCCGAGAGCGACGGTGAGCAGCGCCGCCCAGGCGAGCGTACGCGTGATGCGGCTGCGAAAGGCCTCGGCATCGCGCAGGTCGCGCCCCACCAGCAGCCGGAAGCCGTCATGCAGCACAAAGACCGAGGCGATGGCCGAGCTCGTGACCGTACCCTGGCGCGTCCGCACCTCGACCGGAAAGCGGATCCAGCCCGGCCGGATCTGCTCCGCGCGCGGCCAGGCGGAAAGATTGCCGGCGAGCGGCTGAAGCGCCGGATCGGTGACGAGATAAAGTGTCGAATCGCCATGCGGCGCGGGCGCGGTGCTGCGCGTGTGGATGATGTCGAGAAGCCCGGAAAGCCCGCGCTCGCCATATTCCTCGCGCAGCCCGGTGATCTCCGCGTCGATCGTCGCTTCGGTCTGTCGCTCGATGAAGCCCGCGGTCGAGAAATAGATGAAGGCCAGCAGCGCCAGCACCGAGGCGACGAACAGCAGGAGATAGAGCGCGGCAAGCCGGAACGCGTTGGTCCGCAGCAGGCGGTTCACGGCGCCTAATCCGCCCGCAGGCAATAACCCGCGCCGCGCACCGTGTGCAGCAGGGGCTTGGTGAAGCCCTTGTCGATCTTCTGCCGCAGCCGGCTCACATGGACGTCGATGACGTTGGTTTGCGGGTCGAAGTGATAATCCCAGACATTCTCCAGCAGCATGGTGCGCGTCACCACCTGCCCGGCATGGCGCATGAGGAATTCGAGCAGGCGGAATTCGCGCGGCAGCAGCTCGATCTCCTGGCCGGCACGCGTCACCCCGCGTGTCAGCAGATCCATCTCGAGATCGCCGGTCTTGAGCCGCGTCGTCTGGGTGTTGCCGCTGCCGCGGCGCAGCAAAGCCTCGATCCGGGCCAGCAGCTCGCGAAACGCAAAGGGCTTGACGAGGTAATCGTCGCCGCCGGCGCGCAGGCCCTTCACCCGGTCATCCACCGCGCCCAGCGCGCTCAGGATAAGCACCGGCGTGCGCACCTCGGCGGCGCGCAGCGCGGCGATCAGCGCCAGCCCGTCCATTCCGGGCAGCATCCGGTCGACGATGAGAGCGTCGTAATTTCCCGAGCTCGCCATGAACAGCCCGTTGCGGCCCTCGGCGGCATGGTCGACGACATAGCCGCTTTCAGAGAGGCCTTTGGCGATGTAGGCCGCCGCCTCGCGGTCGTCCTCGATGACGAGAAGCTTCATCCCACCTTCTCCGTCACGGACCATAGCCATAGGGGAACTCGCGCGAAAGAGGAGCGGGTCCCAGATGAGGAACCACGCGCACCCCAAATCGTTTCTAGCAAAAGCGTCCTTTCCTGGAGGTCGGCCTACGGCCGCCCGTTCATGGCGGTAGCTTATGGTGTCGAGCCCCAGCAACGTAAAAACTGATAGTCCGGAAGACAAATTCAAGCGTCCGGTGTCGATCCTCGTCGTCGAAGATGATGCCCTGGTGGCAAGCTACATCCAGGAAGTGCTCGAGGAATCCGGCTTCGCCATAGCCGGTATCGCCTCCTCGGGCCCGGAAGCCATTTCGCTCGCCAGCAACACGCGGCCCGAACTCGCGCTCGTCGATATCAAGCTGGCCGGCCCGATGGACGGCATCGAGGTCGCGCGGCTGATGCGCAGCCGGTTCAACGTTCTCTCGATCTTTCTTTCCGGGATCTGCGACCCGGAGACCATGGAGCGCGCCAAGACCGCGGGCCCCCTCGGCTTTCTCGAAAAGCCGTTCCGTCCGAGCCAGGTCTTCAACGCGCTGCAGCGCGCGCTGGCGGAGCTGCAGCAGCACTAGACCCCCGGTACGCCCGCCCTATGGGGCGGACGGAGCGCATCCTCCCACTCAGGTCAGCGTCATCCACAAAGCGGCAATCCAGGCGATCGCCAGCAGCACCGCGCTTTGACGATCCAAGCCTCTGTCCTGCATGCCCGCCTCCATCCCTGAGCTAAGAGGGAGGTTAGCGTAAGAACAAAAAGAGAACAACCTTTTTTCGCTGCGCCCGTTCAGCCGCTGCTCGTCAGCGGCGACAGGTCCAGGGGCGCCCGCGCCCAGGCGATGGCCTGCTCGAGCCGGTCATTCCCCCAGAAGAGCTCATCGCCGACGAGGAAGCTCGGGGCGCCGAAGATGCTGCGCCGGATCGCGGCCTCGCCCGACGCCTTGAGGCGCTCCTTGTTCGCCGGGCTGGCGGCCCGGTCGAGCACGGCAGCGGCATCATGGCGGAGCGCGGCGACGAGCGCGCCGATCACCGCGGGTGCGGCGATATCGCGATCCTCGGCGAAATTGGCATGGAACGCCGCGCGGGTGAAGGCCGGACCCCAGCCCTCGTCGATCGCGATCAAGGCGACCCGGGCGGCGAGGAGGCCGTTTCGCGGATAGGCCGGTGGCATCCGCAGCGGCAGGCCGGACGCGGCGCAAAGCCGCTGCACGTCGCGCCAACGGTAGCGGCGCTGCGCCGGGCTCGGGTTCTGGAAAGGCGAGGGGTCATTCGTCCGCGTTTTGAAGATCGGCCCGAGCAGGAAAGGCCGCCAGTCGATCCCGAGCCGCTCCTCCGCCGCCAGACCTTCGATACGGCCGGCGGCGACATAGGAATAAGGGCTGGCGAACTCGTACCAGAACTCGATCGCCGCCGGCTTGGTGCTCGCTTCGTCCATGGCAAGACCTTATCTTAGCCGCGCCATGAGAACCATGCTCCAAGACCGCTTCTGGCCCGCTGCCGGACCGGGCGGCGATCTCCGTCTCGAGCGCCATTTCGACAGCCGTGCCTTCCGCTGCTTCAGCGAGCGGCCGGCGACGGTCGACGCGCTCTTCCGCGCCAGCGTCGCGCGCCGCAGCGGCGAGGAGGCCTTGATCGCCGGCGAGCAGCGCCTCAGCTACGCCGAGCTTGACGGCCTCGTCGACGCGATGGCCGGCAATCTTGCGGCGCGCGGCGTCGGGCCGGGCGAGCGCGTCGCCATGCTGCTCGGCAATTGCCCGGAGTTTCTCGTCGTTCTCCTCGCTTGCGCGCGGCTCGGCGCGATCTCGATGCCGATCGGGACGCGCCAGAAAGGTCCTGAGCTCGAATATCTCCTCAACGACAGCGGCGCTGCGGCGCTGATCTTCGACAGCGAGTTCGCCGCGAACGTCCCCGCGCCCTCTGCGGTCCCGGCGCTCCGGTTGCGCATCGTCCTCGGCGCGCCGATCCCCGGTGCGGAGCCGGTTGCCGCTTTCCTCGCCCCGGCGCCGCCGCCCGAGATCCGCATCGGCGAAGAGGATACCGCCACCATCCTCTACACCTCGGGCACGACCGGGAAGCCCAAAGGCGCGATGCTGAGCCATCTCAACATCGTCCACTCGGCCATCCATTTCACCCGCTGCATGGGGCTTGTGCCCGGCGACCGTTTGATGCTGGCCGTGCCGGCCGCGCATGTGACGGGGACCGTGGCGATCTTCATCACCGCGCTCGCCTGCGGCGGCCCCACCGTGATCCTGCGCAGCTTCACGGCGCGCGGATTTCTCGAGCTTGCCGCGCGCGAGCGCATCACCTTCACCTGCATGGTGCCGGCGATGTACATCCTCTGCCTGATGGATCCGGAGTTCGAGCGCTTCGATCTCTCCGCCTGGCGCGTCGGTTCCTTCGGCGGTGCGCCGATGCCCGAGGCGACGATCGCCGGCCTCGCCGCGAAGCTGCCGCGTCTCTCGCTCAGCAACGCTTATGGCGCGACCGAGACGACATCGCCGACGACGCTGATGCCGCTCGGCGAGACCGCGGCGCATCCCGACAGTGTCGGTCAAGTGGTGCCCTGTGGCGAGGTGCGGATCGTCGACGAAGCCGGCCGCGACCTGCCGCCCGGCGCGCCGGGCGAGATCTGGATCCGCGGTCCGATGGTGGTGAAGGGCTATTGGGGAAAGCCCGAGGCCAACGCGGCGAGCTTCAGCGACGGCTTCTGGCATTCGGGCGATATCGGCGCGCTCGATGCCGAGGGCTTCCTGCGGGTTTTCGACCGGGTGAAGGACATGATCAACCGCGGCGGCTACAAGATCTTCAGCGCCGAGGTCGAGAACACGCTGGCCTACCACCCCGCCATTGCCGAATGCG
>JASHUO010000432.1 GCA_030039975.1 Alphaproteobacteria bacterium | reverse complement strand
CGCGGTAGAGCACGGCGCAGTGCGCCGGCGCGAGCAGCTTTCCGGCGCGACGCACCAGGAAGGGAAAAATGGTGCGCGCCGCCATCTCGTCATCCTCGCCGGCGCTGTCGCGCGGCGGATCCGGCAGCAGCTCGAGCGTCTCTTCGCTCGCGATCAAGCCGGGCACGATCTCGGCGAAGCGGCCGAGCGCCGTGCGGCGGAAGGAGTCCGGCACGGCGAAGAAGTCGCGCATCTCGCGCAGCGCCGCGACCCAGCGCAGCAGCTGCCCGAAATTGGCGCGCTCGCCAAGCCCGGCGCGCACGCCCTGCCAGGACGCGGGCCAGTCGCTGCGGCTGGTGTAATCGCCAAGGCCAGCCGGGAAGTCGGCCGCCGTGCCGAGTCGCCGCGCGAGCGCGCCCGGCACCAGCAGCGCGCCGCTGAAGGGCGGTCCGGTGAAGAATTTCGAGCCGGTGATCTGTACCATATGTCCCTGGGCCAGATGCCCCGCGAGACGCCGGCGGCTGAGCCGCATCTGGCATGCATCGATCACGATCTGCACGGCATCGCCCCAGCGCCGGGCGACCTCGTCGAGCGCGGCGAGGCTCGGGCAGCGCGCGCCGAGCTTCGAATGATCCATGACGTGCAGCAGAACTCGCCGGCCGGCGCCGACCGCTTCCGCCACCGCGCGCAGCACCGCCTCGTCCATTTCTTCCGGCGGGCGCAACCGGCCATTCTCGCGCAGCGGCAGGCCGAGGCTGGTCACGCCCTCGGCGAGCCCGGCGATCGGATCGCCTTTCGCGACGGGCGCGCCCTGCGCGGTGAGGGTGTTGAAATGCCGGCCGCAGCTCGCCTGCGAGACGCCGCTGCCGGTCTCGTCGGAGGCGGCGATGATGCTGATCATCGGCGTGCCGAGAAGCGCGCGGGCGACGAAGACGGCGTGCAGCTCGCTATCAGTGCCCGACGGCGAGAAGACGATCTCCGTGCCGCTCCCCGCGAGGCCGAGCAGCGCCAGCAGCTCGGCGCGCAGCGCCTCGACGCCGGCCTCGAAGGCGGGGCCGAGCCCCAACTGCAGCGCGGCGCGGATGAGATCGTCGCGCGCGCCGGAAGCGGCGGCAAAAGCGCGCTCGGAGATCGAGGTCGCGGTCGAGGACGCGAAGGTGAAGGCTTCGGGCCGCGGAAATGGCCGGCAGCCATAGAAATTGAGCCGCGTGTCGGGATCGAGATGGAGCCGCGTGTCGCCGCCCGAGGCGAGGAGATGCTCGACCGGCGCGAACATCTCGGAGAGGCGTTCGAAGGCGATGGCGCTCATGGCTCCTCCGCGGCAACGAGAGAGGGCGACCCGCCAGCAGATACGGAGGACAATTCGCGGCCGATCTCGCGCACCGCGCTGACCAGCAGCACAAGATCGTCGTCGCTGGTGCGGTGATTGGTGAGCGCGACGCGGATCGCGGTGCGGCCGCGGATCTTGGTGGTCGAGGGCGCGGCAATGCCGGCGAGTTGCAGCTCGACGACGATGGCCTCGTTGAGCCGGTCGAGCGCTGACTCATCGAGCCCCTGTGCCACGAAGCGGAAGCAGACGATGTTGAGGCTCACCGGCGCCAGCAGCTCGAGCTCCCGCGCGGCGCAAACGCTTTGTCCAAGCCGTTCGGCCTGACGGCAATTGCGCGCAATCACCGCGGCAAGGCGGTCGATGCCATGCGTCATGATCGTGAACCAGACCTTGAGCGCGCGGAAGCCGCGCGACAGCTCGGGCCCGTATTCGCAGAACCACGGCTCGCCGCCGGCGAGGCCGCGCTTTGCCGGGGCGAGATAATCGGGCCGATCGGCAAAGGCGGCGCGATGCGCGCGCTCGTCCTTCACCAGCACACCGCCGGAATCGTAGGGCACTTGCAGCCATTTATGGAAATCGAAGGCGATCGAATCGGCCTCGGCGATGGCGGCGAGGCGCGGCGCAAATTCCGGCACCAGCACGGCAAGGCCGCCGAACGCGCCGTCGATATGCAGCCACAGTCCTTCTTTGCGGCAGAGCGCCGCGATGCCGGCAATATCGTCGATGGCGCCGGTGTTGACGGTGCCGGCCGAGGCCACGACCGCGACGGGAAGACGGCCCTCAGCGCGATCGGCGGCGATCAGGCGAGCAAGATCCGGTAGCGACAGGCGGAACTCGGCATCGACCGGAACGCGGCGCAGCGCGTCGCGGCCGAATCCCAGCAGCTCGAAAGCCTTGGCGACGGAGCTGTGCGCCTCGCTCGAGGCATAGCCGACGAGCGGCCGTGGCGATGCGCCCATGCCGTGCCGCCGCACATCGATCTCGGCGCGCGCGCTGCGCGCGGAGGCCAGGGCGATGACATTGCCCATCGAGGTGCCGCTGGTGAGGAGGCCGCTGCTGGCGGCGGGGAAGGAGAAGATCGCCTTGCACCAATCGACGATCTGCCGCTCGACATAAACTGCGACGTGATCGCGGCCGCCGACATTGCAATTCATCAGCGCCGCCAGCGCTTCGCCGAGCGCGCCCGCGACATTGCCGGCGCCATGCACCCAGCCGAAGAAGCGCGGGTGAACATTGCCGGTGCCGAACGGCAGGATATCGGCGGCAAAGCGCTGCAACACGGCGTCCAGCGCTTCGGGCCGGCGCGGCAGCGGCGCTTCGAGCCGCGCCTTCACCGCATCGGGCGTCGGGCGCCAGACCGGCGCCTCGCGACTATCACGCAGGCGATCGATCGCCTGGTCGATGGCGGCATGGAAGCTCTGCTTCAGCGCATCCCAATCGGCAGGATCGAGCGTCTCGCCCTCGCGCCCCTGCGGGAGAACGCCGCGGCTTCTCATGCGGAGGCGGCGAGCGCGCGCTCGCTTTTCCGGCGCAGCATGGCGCAGAAGGCGTCGAACACCTTGCGCATCTGCACCGGCTTGTAGGGAAAGATCACCGGGCTATCCATGGCGTGGACGATCATGGCGATGTCCGCTTCGAAGAGCAGCAAGCGCCCGTCCTTGGTCTCGGCACAGTCGATGCCGAAATAATCGAGGCCGATGCGCGCGGCGACGGCGCCGAGCGCGGCGCGGTGGCGGCGCGCGAAGCTGTCGTCGAATTCGGCCATGAAGCGCGCTTCTTCGTCGCGCTTGGCCGCGCTGCCTTTCATATCGGCGTTGAGGTAGTAGATCATCCACTGATCGGCGATCGCCATATGGCAGGCATAGGGCGCGCCGTCGATGAAGACGACGCGGTATTTGCGGAAGAGCCCGTCGCCACCGCTGTAATCGACAAAGCGCGACAGGTAGAACTCCATCTCGCGCCGCTCTTCGAGATAGGCGGTTGTCGCCGCCGGCGTGTCGAGCTTGGCGAGGCCGCGGCCGCCATGCGAATCGACGGGGCGCACGATCACGGGAAACGCGCCATCCGGCAGCACATCGGCGATCGCGACGGTACCGGCGCCGAGCCGCTGCAGGCTGGTGCGATCGACACGCAGGGTCATCGGCATGACCAGGCCCGGCGCGCCGTCGAGGAGGGCGAAGAGCCGCTCGCGCGAAAGCTGCCGGATGCGGTCGGGGCGGTTCAGCACCGGGCGCGGCCAGCGCATGAGCAGCTGCTCGATCTCGGCGAGAACCGAGCTGTTGGCATCGGATTCGCCGACGGCGACGAAAGCGAGGTCGTGCTCGGGAAGCGGCTCCGGCAGTGGGAGGCCGGGCACGATGAAGAGCGTGGTGAGCGCGATCTCGGCACCCTCGAGCAGAAACTCGAGCGGCGTGTTGGTGCCGATATCGCCGGGTGCGGCAAGCGCGAGCAGCCTGAGCCGCGGCGCCGCTCCGGCATGCGGCGACGCATAGACACGGCATAGCTCGAGCGCCTCGGCTTGGCGCGCAAGACCGTCCTCGAGATTGCCGAAGAGCTGCTCGACGACGGCGAGATCCATGAGCGCCGCGACATCGTCACGCTTGTAGACGTACCGACCGATGAGCTCGCGCCAGAGCGGCGTCAGATCCTGGCCGTCGAACATCATCTTGGACAAACGGGCGACACCGATCGGCGTCGCCAATCCGCTCTCGCCGCCGCTTACGCCGCTCTCCATGATGGCCGACCGTCTCCGCCCGGCGGCGGCGCCGCTGCCTCCGCCCGCTACCGGCTTAACGCGATCTGGTTAAAAACCCTTGAATTCACGCAATTTATCAGTTGGCCGCAGCGTTTTCGCCCAACGCAGAAGCGAGATTGCGCTCAAATACTTAACCCCGCGTCAAGGAGTTGGCCCGATATTTGCACCCATGACTGGCTTCGGGCTATAAGCCCTCATCATGGCGCTTTCCCAGAGGCTCGATCTCCGTCAGACCCAGGCGCTGGTCATGACGCCGCAGCTGCAGCAGGCGATCAAGCTGCTGCAGCTCTCCAATATGGAGCTCTCGACCTATATCGAAGGCGAACTCGAGCAGAATCCGTTGCTCGAACGCGACGACGCGCCGGCCGAAGGCGCCGTCGAGAGCGAGCCGGCCGCCGCGCTCGAAGAGGGCGAGGATGTCGCGGCCTGGGATGCGGTGGCGGGAACCGAGGGCGAAGGCAGCATCGATCTCGCCGGCGATCCCTCGGCCTGGCAAAGCCCGGCGCCGCGGCCGCAATCGAGCGAGACCTTGCCGGGATTGGATCAGACGCTGACCCGGCCGACCACCTTGCGCGACCATCTGCTGGCGCAGCTTTCCGTCGATCTCGCCGATCCCGCCGACCGCGTCATCGGCGCGCATCTCGTCGACATGGTCGACGATGCCGGATATCTCCAAGGCGATCTTGGCGAAGTCGCCGAGCGCTTGGGCTGCGGCGTGGAGCGGGTCGAGGCGACCTTGAGGCAGCTGCAGCGTTTCGATCCGCCCGGCGTTTTCGCGCGCGATCTCGCGGAATGCCTCGCCTTGCAGCTTCAGGATCGCGACCGGCTCGACCCGGCGATGAAAGCGCTGGTCGACAATCTGCCGCTGCTGGCGAGCCGCGATGCGCCGATGCTGATGAAGCTGTGCGGCGTCGATGCCGACGATCTCGCCGAGATGGTGGCCGAGCTCAAGGCGCTCAATCCCAAGCCGGGCCTCGCTTTCGATACCGCGGCGGCCGAACCCGTCGTGCCCGATGTGCTGGTGCGGCCGCAGGGCGGCGGCTTCGCCATCGAGCTCAACAACGACACGCTGCCGCGCGTTCTGGTCAACAACCGCTATTACGCCGAGGTGCAAGGCGCGGCGCGCAGCAAGGCCGAGAAGGATTATCTCGCCGAGCGCTATCAGCAGGCGAACTGGCTGGTGAAGGCGCTGCATCAGCGCGCCACCACCATCCTCAAGGTCGCGACCGAGATCGTGCGTCAGCAGGAGGGCTTCTTCCGCCACGGCGTGCAGCATCTGCGACCGCTGGTGCTGCGCGACATCGCCGAGGCGATCGAGATGCATGAGAGCACGGTGAGCCGCGTCACCTCGAACAAGTACATGGCGAGCCCGCGCGGCATCTACGAGCTCAAATACTTCTTCACCTCCGCCATCGCCGCGGCGAGCGGCGGCGAGTCGCTGTCGGCCGAGGCGGTGCGCTATCGCATCAAGGCGCTGATCGAAGGCGAAGGCGATGACGTGCTCTCGGACGACCGCGTTGTCGAGATCCTGCTCAAGGAGGGAATCGACATTGCGCGGCGCACCGTCGCCAAGTATCGCGAGGCGATGCGCATTCCCTCCTCGGTGCAACGCCGGCGCGCTCGCGCCCTGACCCTCTAGCATTAGGATCGGCTTGACACCCCGGCGGGGCCGGGCCCATAAGGGTCCGCCCGCGGAGGGGCCGGCTTATTTCAGGCGTTCCTTAGAGACGGTAGCTCGGTTCCGGTAGGAGCCCATGCAAGTCACGGTGACGGGCAAGCAATTGGATGTCGGCGACTCCCTGCGCAGCCATGCCGAGGCGGCGACGTCGGCGATTGCCGACAAGTATCTCGGCCGGGCGATCGAGGCGCATGTGGTGTTCGGGCGCGAACGGCACCTCTTCCTCTCGGATATCTCGCTCCACGCCTGGCGCGGCCTCACCGTGCAATGTCACGGCGAGGCGGTTGACGCTTATGCCGCCTTCGACGATGCCGCTCTGCGACTCGAAAAGCAGCTGCGGCGCTACAAGCGGCGCCTGCGCGCACGCCACAAGGGCGGCAAAGCGGGCGAGGAAGCCGCGGCGCCGCCGGAATCCGCCACCGATTACGTTCTCGCCGCAGAGCCGCCCGAAACGGCTGAGGATGGCGACGCTCCTCAGGAGCCGTTGGTCGTCGCCGAGATGCGCACGAGCATACCCCGCCTTTCCGTGAGCGAGGCGGTGATGCGGCTCGACCTTGCCGATCTTCCGGCGCTACTCTTCCGCAACAGCGCGCATGGTAACCTCAATCTCGTCTATCGCCGCCGCGACGGCAATATCGGCTGGATTGATCCCGATCTTGCCGCTGGCACTAAGCGCGCCGAACGAGGCAAAACGTCCTGATGGAAATCGCCGATATTCTTACGCCTCCGGGCGTCATCGCCAACCTGCGCGCCGCCAACAAGCGCCAGGCGCTGCAGGAGCTGGCCAAGCGCGCGGCGCAGCTCACCGGCAAGCATGAGCGCACCATCTTCGAGGTGCTGCTCGAGCGCGAGCGACTCGGCACCACCGGCATCGGCCACGGCACCGCCATTCCGCATGGCCGGATGCCCGACCTGCTGCAGCTCCACGCGCTCTTTGCCCGGCTGGAAAAGCCCATTGATTTCGAGGCGATAGACGGACAGCCGGTCGATCTCATCTTCCTGCTGCTGACGCCCGCGACCTCAGGCGCCGATCACCTCAAGGCGCTGGCGCGGATCTCGCGGCTGCTGCGCGACAAGACGATCTGCGAGAAGCTGCGCGGCACCGACCGCGCCGACGCGCTCTACGCCCTCTTGACGGATCGCGCCGCCAGCCACGCCGCCTGAGCGGCACCGCTTCCGCCCTGCCCCATATACCTAGTGACGCGGCCCGAGTCGGCCCCGGAACGTTCCGCGACTCGCGCTAGATGCTGTGT
>JASHUO010000431.1 GCA_030039975.1 Alphaproteobacteria bacterium | reverse complement strand
CGCCAGCGCCAGCGCCTTGTCGAGCACCGCCGTGAACTCGCCGCTGTCATAGAGCATGCCGGACGAGGCTTTGTACGGGATGGCCTCGGGCCGGATGTGGTTGCGGCGGCGCAGCTCGATGCGATCGATGCCGAGCTCGGCGGCGGCGGCATCGATGAGCCGTTCCATGTAGTAATTGCCTTCCGGCCGTCCGGCGCCGCGATAGGCGCCGGTGGGCGTGGTATTGGTGAGCATGCCCTTGGTCGAGACCTCGAGCAGTGGCGTTTTGTAGACGCTCACCACGTTCTTCACGGCATTGACGCTGAAGGGCAAGGTCGCCACTGAAAAGGCGCCGGCATTGCCATAGCCGGTGAGCCGTACGGCGAGGAAATTGCCCGCGCCGTCCAGCGCCAGCTCCGCCAGCATCTCGTGATCGCGGCCGTGATGATCGGAGAGAAAGCTTTCCGAGCGCTCATCCGTCCACTTGACCGGCCGGCCGAGCGCGCGCGCCGCATGCAAGAGGCAGACATATTCGGGGAAGACCGAAGACTTCATGCCGAAGGAGCCGCCGACATTGTCGGTCAGCACATGCACCTTCTCCGCCGGCACGCCAAGAACGTCTTTGAGCGCCTGGCGCATGCCGAAAACGCCTTGGCAACCGAGATGGAGCGTGAAGCGACCGTCACGCGCATCAAAAGCGGCCAAGGCCGAGCGCGGCTCCATCGCATTGACGACGATGCGGTTGCTGACGAGCTTCAGGCGCGTGACATGCGCTGCTTTGGCGAAAGCGGCGGCGACGGCGGCCGCATCGCCGTAGTGATAATCGAGGACGAGGTTACCCGGCGCGTCGGGGTGAAGCTGCGGCGCGTCGGGCGCGTCGGCTTCTTCCGGCGTGGTGACCACGGGAAGCGCATCGATTTCGACCAGCACCGCCTCGGCCGCGTCCTTTGCCTGGATCGCCGTCTCGGCGACAACGCAGGCGACCGCCTCGCCGACGAAGCGTACGCGATCCGTCGCCAGCGCCGGGCGCAACGGCGCGCGCATCGGCGAGCCGTCCTTCATCGGCACCATCATCATCGGCTTGATCAGCCCATAGTCCTTGAGATCCGCGGCGACATAGACGGCGAGCACGCCCGGCATGCGCCGCGCTTCCTCGGCATCGATGCTGCGGATCGTGCCATGGGCGACCCGGCTGCGCACCATCACCGCATGGGCCTGGCCGGACAGGGCGATATCGTCGGTATAGCGGCCGCGGCCGCGCAGGAGCTTCGGATCCTCCATGCGCGGTACCGGCTGCCCGATGCCGAATTTGGTCAGAGCCAGATCGGTGCTGTCCATCCCCTCGCTCCGCTTGTCGGTTGTTGCCGCTTATGCCGCTCGCCGCGGCCAGGGTAGGCGAGAAGCGCCGGGTGCAGCAACCTGCCGCGCCAGCTCCTCAGCCATGCGCAGGACGAAGGGGTGTTCCGCGCCTTGGGCGGCACGGGGCTAAGTTGGGATTGGGGGCGGGCTTGCTACACTCCCCGCAAAGGAGCCCCCACCTTGTCCCAGCGTCCGAACGGCCTGCGCCCGATCATCGAAGCGATGCCGTTCTCGAAGATCGGCCAGGTGGCGATGGCGGGGTTGGGCGATCCCGATGTCATCCCGCTGTGGTTCGGCGAGGGCGATCTGCCGACGCCGGACTTCATCGGCGAAGCCGCTTCGCGCGCGCTGCGCGCCGGCCACACCTTCTACACCTTCAAACGTGGCATCCCGGAGCTGCGGCAGGCGCTCGCCCGCTACCTCGAAGGGCTCTATCGCCGGCCGCTGAGCGCGGAGCGCATCATCGTCACCTCGTCGGGCATGAGCGGCATCATGTTCATGACGCAGGCGCTGATTGAAGCCGGCGACAATATGGTGATCCTGTCGCCGGTCTGGCCCAACATCAACGACGCGGTGACCGTGCTCGGCGGCGAAGCGCGCGCTGTGGCGCTCGAACCGACCAATGCCGGCGGCTGGCGGCTCGATCTCGAGCGGCTGATGGCAGCGTGCGACAGCAAGACGCGCGCGATCTTCGTCAATTCGCCGGGCAACCCGACGGGCTGGACCATGCGGCGCGACGAGCAGCAGGAGCTGCTCGCCTTCGCGCGCCGGCGCGGCATCTGGCTCGTCGCCGACGAGGTCTATGGCCGCATCGTCTTTAGCGGCGCGCGCGCGGCGCCATCCTTCCTCGATCTCGCCGAGCCCGAGGATCGTATCGTCGTCATCAACAGCTTCTCCAAGGCTTGGGCGATGACGGGGTGGCGGCTCGGCTGGCTGGTGGCGCCGAAGCCGATCCAGGACGTCGCCGACAAGATCGTCGAGTTCAACACCAGCGGCGCTCCCACCTTCCTGCAGCACGCGGCGGTGACGGCGGTCGTCGAGGGCGAGAGCTTCATCGCCAGCATGGTGGAGCGCTGCCGCGCCGGGCGCGACCTGATCGTGGCCGGGCTGCAGAGTTTTCCGCGCATCCGCGTCGCCGCGCCGGAAGGCGCCTTCTATGCCTTTGCGCGCGTCGAGGGGATGACCGACAGCCTCGCTTTTGCCAAGGAGGTGCTGGCGCGCGTCAGGGTCGGGGTTGCCCCCGGCGCGGCCTTCGGTCTCGGCGGCGAGGGCCATATCCGCCTCTGCTTCGCCAGCGCGCCCGAGCGGCTTGCTGTGGCGCTCGATCGGCTCGCGCCGATACTGCGGTAGGGGGCGGGCCTAGGACGGCACGGGGCGGCTCTCGCGGTTGCTGACGCAACCGCTGTCGCCGCAGCCGACGAGCGCCGGAGGCGCTCGCGGCGGGTTAACCGATTTTAAGCATGGTTGCGGTGATACTCGTGCCATGCCTGATTCGAGCCGTAGCCTGCCAGGCGAGATTCCGCTGCCGCGCCGCAGCCTGCCGCGTAAGCCGGGCGTCAAGCACATCAGCCTCGCGCTGCAAGGCGGCGGGTCGCACGGCGCTTTTACCTGGGGCGTGCTGCATCGGCTGATCAGCGAGCCGCGCTTCTATATCGACGGGCTCAGCGGCACCAGCGCCGGCGCAATGAACGCGGTCGTCTTCGCCGACGGCTTCGTCAGGGGCTCGCGGCAGGGCGCGATCGACGCTCTGGCGGCGTTCTGGGGCCGCATCGGCGATCTGCCGGGCGTGCCGCGCAGTCTTGCCCGGGGCCTGCCCGGCCTCACCGATGGCTGGCAGGTCGATAGCGATCCCAGCTTCCAGCTGTTCGACTTCATGACGCGACTCTGGGCGCCGAACCAGCTCAATCCACTCAATATGAACCCGCTGCGTCGGGTGCTGAACGATCTCGTCGATTTCGACGCGCTGCGGCAGCGGCATGACGTCAAGCTCTTCGTCACCGCTTCCAATGTCCGCACCTGCAAATCGCGGCTGTTCCGCACGCCGGAGCTCACTGCCGATGTGCTGCTCGCCTCGGCTTGCCTGCCGCTCCTCTACAAAGCGGTCGAAATCGAGGGAGAACATTATTGGGATGGCGGCTATCTCGGCAATCCCGCGATTCATCCGCTGATCAATGAATGCGCCAGCAGCGACGTGGTGATCGTCCAGATCAATCCGCTCCATCGCCCCGAGGTGCCGGTGACGATGCGCGACATCCTGAACCGCATCAACGAGATGACGTTCAACGCCAGCCTCGTGCGCGAGATGTTCGGCATCGCCACCGTGTCGAGCCTCATCGAACGCGGCGCGCTCGAGGATGACCGCTATACCACGGTGCGTTTTCACAGCATTTCGGCTGAGGCCGAACTCGCCGGCTACGGCGCGCTGAGCAAGCTCAATACCGAGCGCGCCTTCCTCCAGCACCTGCACGATCTCGGCTATGAGACCGCCGAACGCTGGATCACCGAGACCTTCGACCGTATTGGTTGGGAGAGTTCCGTCGACGTTCTCGAGACCTTCGTCTGAGGGCGGATGCCGGCGCGCCGCCCGGGCCGGCGATTGCGCCACTCATCGCGGAGGAGCTCGGCGAAGACGATGAAGTCGATCAGGCCGACGATCCCGACGGCGATGCTCCGCCAATCCAAAGAAACCATCACGCACTCCAACGTTCTCGCCTAAGCCCAGCAGCCGCAGCGCCGCCAAGCCGAAACCGGCAGGGCCTCGACAACACTCGCGATCAGGGAGCGCAGCGCCGCTTCGTCGACCTTGTCGCTCGCCATCAGCAGGCGCATGGCACTGTCCTCGAAAAGCTCGTTCAATCTTGGTTCGCGGCAGGGCTTTTCCATGGCGATTCTCATCCCGGCGGTTTCTTTGCCTGAGCTGGGGACTGGATCGCGCGGCGACTACCCTCGCTCGAGCGAATGCGCCATTCGCTCGAGGAGAATAATCGCCGATGACGGGTGGCGCGCGACGCATGCAGCCGGCCGAAAAGCTGAAAGGCTGCGGCGCTCCGGGAGCCGAGGTTGAAGCAGCGGGAAAAAGCGCCGCACCACGGGAGCCGGAGCCGCAAGAATGCCGTTAGAACAAGACCGTCGCATCAGAGCCAAGGGAAGGACGCGGCCGATGGACCTCTACCAACTCCTCAGACAGGACCACCTGAAGGCGAAGCGGCTGTTCGAGCGGCTCGGTGAGGTCGCCGAAGCGGCGACGAAGACGCGCGAGCGGCTCTTTCAGGAGCTGAAGCAGGAGCTGGAACGCCACACCGAGCTGGAGGAGAAGCATTTCTATCCTGCGCTCGAACGTCATGACGAGGCCAGGGAACTGGTCGGCGAGTCGCTCGAGGAACATGACGAGATCGGGCTGCTCATCGATGCGCTCGATCAGGCGGAGCAGGAGGGCGGGGACTGGGCGATGCGGCTCGCCGAGCTCCAGGAGGAGGTCGAGTTCCACATCGACGAGGAAGAGACCGAGCTCTTCCCGCAGGCGCAAGAGCTGCTCGCCGCCTCCGAAGCGGAGGCAATCGCCCAGGCGATCGCCCGCGACAAGGCGGCAGCGAAGGAGAAATAGGCGAGCGCCTTGGCGGAGCTGGTTCGCGCCTCGCCCGGCCGGTTCCCCCTTGGGACGCCCGTCGGTTCCGCCCTCCAGCCAACAATCCATTAACCAGTCTGGATTATCCTGCCGCCGCGTGGGAGGAGGGCCCATGGGCTGGCGCCTGCGTCTGTCACCCGAGATGATTTACCCGCTGCTCGATTGGTTCATTCCGCCAGGGCTCAAGGCCGAGCGCGAGCAGCACCAGCGCGCGCGCATCTTCCTCGTCTCGCACCTCTTCGGGCCGTTCCTCGGCCACACCATGACCGTCTACGTCTATGTGATCGACCCGCATCCAGGCTACGGCCTCTGGGTGCCGGCGGCGGCGCTGACGGCCTACTGGGCCTTTCCATGGCTGCTGAAACGCACCGGCGCCTTGACCGGCCTGGCGCTCATCTCGGTGGCGGATCTCATCTTCGTGATCCTCTGGGGCTGTTACCATTATGGCGGCCTCAGCTCGCCTTTCGTCGCCTGGCTCGTCGTCGTGCCGCTGCTCGCCTTTCTCTATCTCGGCTCGCACGGGCCGCGGCTCACCGTCATCGGCATGATCGCGCTCGGGGTCGCCATCTTCTACGCGTTCTATGCCGCCGGCGGTTCCTTCCCTCAGCACGTGCCGCTGCGCGCGCTGAGCGGCGTCGGCATCGTCTCGATCGTCTGCGCGGCGATCTATGTGTCGATGATGGCGCTCTACTATGCCAGCATCATCGCCAGCCAATCGGAGCTGGCGCGCGAGATGCAGAACCATCGCGCCACCGCGGTCAAGCTGCGCGAGGCAAAGGAAGAGGCGGAGAACGCCAATCGCGCCAAATCCGAGTTCCTCGCCAAGATGAGCCACGAGCTGCGCACGCCCTTGAATGCGGTGATCGGCTATAGCGAGATGCTGCTCGAAGACGCCGAGATCGACGGCGTCGAGGCGCAGGCGCTTCGAGACCTGATCAACATCAATACCTCGGGCAAGCATCTCCTGATGCTCATCACCGACGTGCTCGATCTGTCGAAGATCGAGGCCGGCAAGATGGAGCTGTTCAACGAGCGCTTCGACCTGAACGAGCTGATCGACGAGCTCGCGCTCACGGCCGAGCCGCTCTGCGCCCGGAACGGCAACCAGCTGATCGTCGAGCGCGGCGAAATTCTCGGCGGTGCCGAGGGCGATGTCAGCAAGCTGCGCCAGGCGGCGCTCAATCTGCTGAGCAACGCCGCCAAGTTCACCAAGGATGGCCGCATCGTCATGAGCGTCACGCGCCGGCGCGGACGCAGCGGCGATTGGCTTCAGCTCTCGGTGCGCGATACCGGCATCGGCATCGCCCGCGAGAACCAGAGCAAGCTCTTCCAGAATTTCAGCCAGGCCGAGGCCTGGACCGCAAGCAAATATGGCGGCACCGGCCTCGGGTTGGCGTTGACGCAAAAGCTGTGTCGCCTCATGGGCGGCGACGTCACGGTCGAGAGCGAGCTCGGCCAGGGCTCGTGCTTCACCATAAAGCTTCCCGCCTCGCTGACCGAAACGGTGGAACGACGCAGCACCGCCGCCGCGACGCAGCCTGAGGGGACGCCGCGCCGCGACGTCGTGCTCGTGGTCGACGACGATCCGGCGGTGCTCGATCTCATGCAGCGCATCCTGGTGAAGGAAGGCTTCCGCCCGGTTTTGGCCGATGACCCGCGCAAGGCGATGGCGCTGAGCCGCGCCGTCAAACCTTCGGCGCTGATTCTCGACGTGCTGATGCCGGAGATGAACGGCTGGGATGTCCTGCGTGCGCTCAAGGCCGATGCCGAGCTCGAAGGCGTGCCGGTGATCATGCTTACCATCGTCGATGACCGCCGCACCGGGCTCGCGCTGGGCGCGGTCGAGCATCTGGTGAAGCCCATCGACCGCGACGTGCTGCTGCGCACGCTCGAACGCGTCTGTCCACGCGGCACGCCCGCCGCGTCCCATGATTCCGCAATCGTCCAGGTCATGTCAGCCCATGCCTAAGATCCTGCTCGTCGAAGACAACGAAATGAATCGCGACATGCTCGGCCGCCGGCTGCAGCGCCACGGCTTCGAGCTCTGTTTCGCCGTTGATGCGCCGAGCGGCATCGCGATGGCGAGCACGGAACAGCCTGATCTCATCCTGATGGACATCGCGCTTGGCGAGATGGATGGCTGGGAAGCGACACGGCGGATCAAATCCAATCCGGCGACTGCGGAAATTCCGATCATCGCCCTCACCGCGCACGCCCTGGCCAGCGACCGCGACAAGAGCGTCGAGGTCGGCTGCGCCGATTTCGACACCAAGCCGGTCGACATGCCGCGGCTGCTCGCGAAGATCAGCGCCTGCCTGGGGAAACGGTAGTGGTCAGTTGTCAGTTCTCAGTTCTCAGTCGCCGATCGACTGAGAACTGACGACTGAAAACTCGGCAAACGTCGTAAACGAGGCGTAAACGCCGACCGCGGCAACTCTTCGCAAAGGCTTAACGCTGGTTGACGTTTAATGCGGCCGATGACCGGCCCGGTGGTACGAGCGGCCGTGCGCCGGTCGGATGTCTCAGACAGTACGAGGTTCGCGATGAGCGGTGCGCCGGGTCTGGAAGGCAAGACCGTGATGATCGTCGACGACGATCAGACCATGCGCATGCTGATCCGCCGCATGCTCACGCGCATGAAGATTGCCAACCTGATCGAAGCCGAGGGCGCCGAGCAGGCGCTGAAGCAGTTCGAGCAAGCGTCTTCGACCTGCGATCTCATCATCAGCGATTGGAACATGCCGGGCATGTCGGGGATCGAATTCTACGATCGGATCCACGCGATCAAGCCCGATCTGCCGTTTCTGATGCTCACCGGGCGCGCCGATGCCGGCTCGGTGATCGCGGCGAAGAAGGCGGGGATTCCCGCCTATGTCGTCAAGCCGATTTCGCCGGAAGAGCTCAAGACCAAGATCTCCTTCCTCCTTACCAGGAGCGCCTGAGGGGCGGGACGCGGGCGAAGCGGCACGTCGGAGTGCGGCGATGACCGAGCCGGAGGGCGACACCAAGCCGGGCGCCGAAGCCCGGCTGTTGCGCCATGTGCGTCGGCTCGGTGAGGCGCGCTCCGGCCTGCGCGCGTTGCACTTCCACCTGTCGCGGCTGCAACGCCATCGTCGCCGCGACAAGCATCTGCAGATCGTCGCAAACATGCTCGACGAGCTGGTCAAGCCTTTCGCCGGGAAGCTGTTCCAGCTCGGCGGCGGCGACATCGTGGTGATCTGCAAGGGCGCCCGGCGCAAAACGCTCGAAGAGGCGGTTGCGATCATCCGCTATCTCTTCGGCGACGACCCGCTGGCGCAGCATGACGACGGCGCCGCGTTCTGCTCGCTCTTCGATCTCGAGCATGATTACGACCGATTCCTGGCTCTGGCCGAAGGCCGCCATGCGGGTGAGGCACGGCAGCGAACCGGGCCGCCGGCCGGCGGCGCCGCGCGGCGTCCGCAGCGGCGGGCGCTCGACCCCGCGCATCTCGGCCATATCCTCGGCATAGTCCACCGCGCCGATCTCTCGAGCGTGGTGCGGCGCCAGACTATCTGGTCGTTGCCGGCGGGAGCCGAAGCGGAACCGTTGTTCGACGAGGTGTTCGTCTCGATCGAGGAGCTGGGCCAGGCGCTGGCGCCGGAATATCACCTCGGCAATGACCGCTGGCTCTTCCAGTATCTGACCCAGGCGCTCGACCGCCGCGTGCTCTGGTTGCTGATCCGCGACTATCCCGTCGCCAGGCACAGTCTCAGCCTGAACATCAATGTCGCAACGCTGCTCTCGCCGGAATTCTCGGATTTCGAGGAGCATCTGCCGGTGCGTGCGCGCGGCAACATTCTGCTCGAGCTGCAGCTCGCCGATATCTGGTCGGATTTCGGCGCCTATCTCTTCGCCGAGAACCTGGCGAAGCAGCACGGCTACCGCCTTCTGCTCGATGGCGTGCGTTTCCGCTCGCTGCCCTACATCGACGCGCAGAGCCTCGGCGTCGACTATCTGAAGCTGGTGTGGGACGATGCCCTGTTGCACCTCGACGGCGACAGCGCGCTCCAATTCCGCGAGGCGCTCGACCGGGTTGCGCCGACCCGCATCATCCTCATGCGTTGCGACCGCGCCGAGGCGGTGCAATTCGGCCAGAAGGCCGGAATCTCGCTCTTCCAGGGCTGGCACATGGACCGCGTCGCGCGCAGCTAAGCGGTTCGTGCTCGCGCTACTGCGCGGCGGTGGAAAGGAGATCGCTTGCGGACGCGGCGCCGAAGGCGCGGGGCATGGCGGGGGCGATGATCGCGGGCACGCGGATGGTGAAGCAGGAGCCGTTCCCCGGCATGCTTTCGACGGTGATCTCACCGCCCATCAGACGGCAGAGCTTCTGGCTCAAGGCAAGGCCGAGCCCAGTGCCGCCGTAACGGCTGGCGGTCGAGGCTTCGGCCTGGTTGAAGTTCTGGAACAGCTTCGGCAGGTTCTCGCGGCTGATGCCGATGCCGGTGTCATGCACGGCGATCCTGATCCAATCGCCACCGGCCGTCGCCTCGCGCGCGACGGTGAGTGTGACGGAGCCCGCCTTGGTGAACTTGGCGGCGTTGCTGAGCAGATTGAGCACCGCCTGGCGCAGCTTGG
>JASHUO010000430.1 GCA_030039975.1 Alphaproteobacteria bacterium | reverse complement strand
GATGACGCCGATGAGAGCGGCGGCGATCATGAGATGGACGACGAGAATGACTGTGGTCATGACATATATCGCGGACGGGTCGGGAAAAGCGTTATGTAGCGCTTTCCCCGCGCGAATGCCAGAAGGCTACGCCGCCGCTTCGGCAATCGCCCAGAAATCCGCGGCATCGAGGCTGGCGCCACCGACCAGGGCGCCGTCGACATTGGCGATCCGCAGCAGCTCCCACGCGTTGTTGGGCTTGACCGACCCGCCGTAAAGCAGCCGCACCGAAGCGGCGCCCGCCACCCTGCCCTCGAGCGCCACGCGCAGATGCGCGTGCACGGCGGCGATCTCGGCCGGCGTCGGCGTCCGGCCGGTGCCGATCGCCCAGATCGGCTCATAGGCGATCACCAGCTCGGCGGCGCTGAGGCCTTCGGGCAGGGAGCCCGCAATCTGCCGCGACACGATGTCGAGGCAGCGCCCGGCATCGCGCTCCTGCGCGGTCTCGCCGACGCAGAGGATGGCGACAAGCCCGGCCTCGCGCGCTGCTTTGACCTTGGCGCGAATGAGCGCATCGCTCTCGTGATGGTCGGTGCGGCGCTCGGAATGGCCGAGAATGACGTGGCTGCAGCCCGCATCTCTCAGCATGGCGGCGCTGATATCGCCGGTATGGGCGCCGCGCTGCCGCGTATGGCAGTCCTGGCCGCCGAGCCGGATATTGCTGCCGGCAACGACGTCAGCGACGAGGGTGAGCAGCGTCGCCGGCGGGCACAGCAGGAGGTCGGGAGCGGGCGAGCCTGCGGCGGCGCGCCGCACCAGCTCTTTCGCCAAGGCAACACCATCGGCCTTGAGCCCGTTCATCTTCCAGTTTCCGGCGATCAGCTTGCGCATCGATGTCGGCCTTCTCCCGAGCGCCTCTTGCGCGGTGCGGTCCTAGCACAACCCGGCCGCCCCCGGCCAGCCGGCCTTGCGAGGGCAACCCGGCCGCCTCTATCATCCATCCCACGCTGGCGCCCGGTTTGGCGCGGCCTCACAGCATCTGCCGCCCATGTTACAAGCGATCCGCTCCCGTGCCTCGTCCGTCGTCGTCAAGATTCTGTTCGGCGTCCTGGTCATCAGCTTCGGCGTCTGGGGCATCGGCGACATCTTCCGCAATCGCGGCGTTGACACGACCGTCGCGACGGTCGGCGGCCGCAACATCGATGTCCGGACGCTGAACCAGGCGGTGCAACAGGATGCCGAGCGCTGGCGCCAGGCGCTGCACGGCACCACGCTCGACAATGAGCAGCTGAAGCAGCTCGGCATCGTCGACGGCGCGCTGCAGCGGTTGATCGACGGCCAGCTCACCGATCTCGAGGTCGACCATCTCGGCCTGGCCGTGAGCGATCAGGCGATCGACGACATGATCCGCGCCAACAAAGGCTTCCAGAACGCGCAGGGCCAGTTCGACCCTTCGCTCTATCTGCAGTTCGTCGCCGCGCAGCACAAGACGCCGCAGCAGTTCAAGGCGGAGCTGCGCGACGACATCGCCCGGCAGAGTCTCGAAGAAGCGCTGGTCGCCGGCATCAAGCCGCCGGCCGTGCTGGTCGACACGCTCTACCGCATGCGCGCTGAGAAGCGCACGGCCGAAGCGGTCGTGCTGCCGCCGAGCGCCGCCGCCGATCCCGGCACGCCGAGCGACACAGAGATCGCCGCCTTCTACGACAAGCACAAGGATGAGTTCCGCGTGCCCGAGCTGCGCAGTTTCAGCCTCGGCACGTTGCTGCTCGACGATGTCGCGGCCCAGATCAAGGTGCCGGACGACAAGCTGAAACAGGAATATCAGAGCCGCCTCAACGAGTTCCAGGCGCCGGAAGAGCGCCATTTCGAGCAGATCCTGCTGCCCGATGAAGACAAGGCGAAAGCCGCGGCCGCGGCGCTGGCGCAGGGCAAGGATTTCGCGACCGTCGCCAAGGACGTTGCCGGCGCCAGCCCGGATACGCTCGATCTCGGTTTCTTCAAGGAAGACGATCTGCCGGCGCAGCTCGCCAAGCCCGCCTTCGCGCTGAAGCCGGGCGAGACGACGCCGCCGATTCACGACTCGCTGGGCTGGCACATACTGCGCCTCGTCGAGGTGAAGCCGGCGGCAACGCAGCCCTTCGACGCGGTGAAAGACAAGCTCGCCAAGGCGATCGCGCGCGACGAGGCCGGCGACCAGCTGGCCAAGCAATACGACAAGCTCGAGGACGCCCTCGCCGGCGGTGCCACCTTCGCCGAGGTGACGCAGCGCTTCGGCCTCAAGGTGACCAAGGTCGAGAATGTCGACGCCAATGGCCGCGGCAGCGACGGCAAGCCGGCCGAGTTGCCGGTGTCAAGCGCCGACATCCTGAAGACCGCGTTCAGCACCGATGCCGGGCAGATGAGTCAGCTCGATGATCTCGGCGAGAACGGCTACTACGTGCTGCAGGTCGACACGGTGACGCCGGCGACGGTGAAGCCGCTCGATCAGGTGAAGCCGCAGGTCGTCGAACTCTGGCAGCAGGAGAAGCGCGACGCCGCGCTCGAGGCCCTCGCCAAGGAGATCGCCGGCGAGGTGAAGGCCGGCAAGCCGCTCGCCGAGATCGCCGCCCAGCACAAGCTCACCACTTTCACCACCGCGCCGCTGAGCCGCGCCGGCGGCGATCCGCAAGTGCCGCCGACGCTGGTCGCCAGCATCTTCAGCGTGAAGCCCGGCGAAGCGGTCTATGCCAAGGGCAATGACGGCTACGTCGTCGCCGTGGTGAAGGATGTGATCGCCGCCGATCCGGCCAAGGACCAGAAAGGCGTCGAGCAATTCGCCGACCGGCTGGTGGCGCCGGGCCTGCGCGATGACATGCTCGACGAGTTCGATCAGGCGCTGCGCAAGCAATACCCCGTCAGCATCGACCAGAACGCCGTGGCGCGCGCGTTCTAG